>NZ_JBNPEC010000166.1:0-6726 GCF_051117345.1 Alcanivorax sp. | reverse complement strand
GCAGTGTGGGTGCAGGCGTACTGATCCAGCACAGAAATCAACTGCCCCCGATGCAGATCGTCTTCCACGTAATAATCCGGTAGCTGCGCCAACCCCAGGCCCTTGCGGGCTGCATCCAGCAGCGCCATGCCGGAATTGCCTTTCCAGTTTCCCTGCACTTTCCATTGCCGGTGCTGGCCGTCCACATCCACCGCCCACTGGTCCGCAGAACCAAGCAGGCAGTTGTGCTGATTCAACTCACCCAGGGTGTGCGGGCGGGCATGGCGCTGGAAATAGTCCGCAGAGCCGACAATGTATTCCCGACGCGGGCACAGCTTGCGGGCGATCAGTGACGAGTCCGGCAGGGCCCCGGTGCGGATGGCCACATCAAAGCCCTCGTCGATGATATCCACCCGCCGGTTGGTGAAATCCAGTTGTACCGACAGTTGCGGATGGCGGGCCAGGAAATCATTTACCCGCGGCGCGATATAGCGCTCACCAAAGGTGGTGGCGCAGGTCAGCTTCAGCACCCCGGTGGGGCGTTGCTGGTAATCGCTGATGGCTGACAACGCCTCCTGGAAACCATCGAACAACTGGCCACAGTGGTCGAAGTAAACGGCCCCCGCATCGGTGAGTTTGAGGCGCCGCGTGGTGCGGTAAAGCAACTGGGTACCCAGCTGGGTCTCCAATCGTGACACCAGCCGGCTCACGTGGGAGCTGGACACTCCCAGGTGTCGGGCGGCATCGGCGAATGAACCGCGGCGCACCACTTCCACAAAGGCTTCAATACGATCCCAGTGCTGCATTGTTGCTACCTGACAATAATCTCTTGCCGAATTGTGCCTTATAGCGGTATTCGTGTCTGCGTATAGTGAATCAATCATTCGCAATGCTTGTATCGCAAAACGCGTTAACGCTCATCTACCCGTCAAGAAGGAATCACCATGAAATCCCGTGCCGCCGTCGCCTGGGAAGCAGGCAAACCCCTACAGATCGAAGAAGTGGATGTGGCCGGCCCCAAGGCCGGGGAAGTGCTGGTGCAGATCGTCGCCACCGGCGTGTGCCACACCGATGCCTACACCCTGTCCGGCAAGGACCCGGAAGGCAACTTCCCGTCCATTCTTGGCCACGAAGGCGCTGGTATCGTGCAGGAAGTGGGCGAAGGTGTGACCAGCCTGAAACCCGGTGACCACGTGATTCCGCTCTATACCGCCGAGTGCCGCCAGTGCAAATTCTGCCTGAGCGGCAAAACCAACCTGTGCCAGGCGGTCCGCGCCACCCAGGGCCAGGGCCTGATGCCGGACAGCACCAGCCGCTTGTCCCTGAAAGGCAAACTTCTGACTCACCACATGGCGACCTGAACCTTGTCCAAATAACCCGTGGGTCCGTCAAGTGCCCTGGCCAAGGTCAGCAAGGAAGCCCCGCTGGACAAGATCTGTCTGCTCGGCTGCGGCGTCACCACCGGCATCGGTGCGGTGCTCAATACCGCCAAGGTAGAGCCAGGCTCCACGGTAGCCGTATTCGGGCTCGGCGGCATCGGTCTGTCGGTGATTCAGGGCGCGGTGATGGCCAAGGCAGAACGCATCATCGCCATCGATACCAACCCGGCCAAGGAAACCCTGGCTCGGCAGTTCGGCGCCACCGACTTCATCAACCCCAAGGATTACAACAACTCCATTCAGGAAGTGATTGTCGAGCTCACCGACGGTGGTGTGGATTATTCCTTTGAGTGCATTGGCAACGTGAACGTGATGCGTTCGGCGCTGGAGTGCTGCCACAAGGGCTGGGGCGAATCCATCATCATCGGCGTGGCCGGCGCTGGCGAGGAAATCTCCACCCGTCCGTTTCAGCTGGTTACCGGCCGGGTCTGGAAAGGGTCCGCCTTCGGCGGCGTGAAAGGCCGCACCGAGCTGCCCGGTTATGTGGATCGTTACATGAAAGGCGAGATCAAGATCGACGAATTCGTCACCCACACCATGGGCCTGGACGAGATCAACACCGCCTTTGATCTGCTGCACGAAGGAAAAAGTATTCGTTCAGTGATTCTTTTTTAAGGTGCAATGAATTCCGACTGTAGGAGCACCTCTCGAGGTGCGAACCTGGTCTGGCAAGGACCTCTCGCAAGCAGATTCGCACCTCGAGAGGTGCTCCTACAGCGGCTTCGTAGAAAGGAAATATTCATGTCTGATATCGAACTGGTTTCTGCCACCAAATCCTTTGGTGGCTGGCTGAAACGCTACAAGCACCGTAGTCAGGTTCTCAACTGCGAGATGATCTTCGCCATTTATCTGCCGCCGGCGGCCGATGAAAAGGACGTGCCGCTACTGTGGTGGTTGTCCGGTCTGACCTGTACCGATGAGAACTTCATGCAGAAAGCCGGCGCTCAACGCACCGCCGCTGAGCTGGGCCTGGCCATGGTCTGCCCGGACACCAGTCCGCGCGGCACCGATCTGCCCGGTGAGCACGACAGCTATGATTTCGGCTCTGGCGCCGGTTTCTATGTGAACGCCACCCGCGCCCCCTGGAGCCAGCACTACCGCATGTACGACTACGTGACCTATGAGTTGCCGGCGCTGCTGCGCGACCACTTTCCCCTCAACGGTCGCGAGGCCATCAGCGGCCACTCCATGGGTGGCCATGGCGCCCTGATCTGCGCGCTGAAAAACCCGGGGCGCTACACCTCGATCTCCGCCTTCGCACCGATCAGCCATCCAATGGCATGCCCCTGGGGGGAAAAAGCCCTCAACGGTTACCTGGGCGATGATCAGGAAAGCTGGAAAGCCTGGGATGCCTGTGAGCTGATAAAGGCCAATGGCAGTTCCCTGGCCTTGATGGTGGACCAGGGCGATGCGGACAACTTCTACCAGGATGGTCAACTACAGCCGGAAGCACTCAGCGCCGCCTGCGAGGAAGCCGGCGTACCGATCACTCTGCGCATGCAGCCCGGTTATGACCATTCCTATTTCTTTATCGCCAGCTTTATTGATGATCACCTGAAATACCACTTTCACCACCTGACGCAATAAGCTCTTTTACCAGAGCGCTATCACGTAGGGTGGATTAGCCTAAGGCGTAATCCACCAGCCAGACACCTCCAAACCACGGCGCAGTTAGATGGTGGATTACGGCCTTCGCCCTAATCCACCCTACCGCCCGGTCATCCGGTGCAATGAATTCTCAAGCCTCCATGGGCACGTAACCCGGCTGCTGCTCAACCCGTTTCAACCAACCACGAATCGCTGGATAATCATCCAGAGAAAAACCACCCTGCCCGGCCACATGGGTGTAGGCATACAGGGCAATATCGGCAATGCTGTAACCATCACCGACAAAGAAGTCCCGGTCTGACAAATGGGTTTCCATAACACCCAGGGCGTCATGGCCTTTCTGCTGTTTTTCCGTCAGCGCTTCAGCGTACTTTTGCTTTTCTCCCAACACATGAATCCAGTAGCGCGACGTGGCGATATTCGGTTCATGGTTATACTGCTCAAAGAACATCCATTGCAGCACCTGAGCTTGCTGAAACGGATCCTCGGGCATCAGTTTACTGTCTCTGGCCAGATACCAGAGCGCCGCACTGGATTCGGGTAGCACCCTGTTATCTGGCGTCACCAATACAGGGATACGACCATTGGGGTTGATGGCGAGAAACTCCGCGGTGCGGGTTTCACCGCGGGTGATATCCTTTTCGATTCGCTGAAAGGATATTTCCAGCTGGGCCATGGCCAACCGCAGCTTGTAGCAGTTGCCGGACGAGGCAAATTCATAAAGCGTAAACATCACTTTTCCTTGTGTTAGGGAGCCTCTGAATAACTCCTTGCATACTCAGCGTGGCCTGAAGGGTGCAGCTGTTGTGTTTTGTCGCGACGGGCAGGGTGGCTCCCTTTCCTAGAGGCAAGGCGCAGCAGATGTGCCCTTCAGGCCCCGCCCTCCGGGTCTTCCAGGCTGGCCCGCACTCGTTGTTGCAATGTCTCGATGGGTGGACACACACCTTCAACATTGCGCCTAGATTGCGAACCAGCCTGAAAGACTGAGAATGCAAGGAGTTATTCAGAGGCTCCTTAGAGAGAGAAATATTACCGATATATCCTTTCAAATCCTTCGGCGCTGAAACCGTTCATGCGTCGCTTGCCCACCAGAATGACGGGCACACCCTTGCCTTCCAGTGCGTCAAAGCGTGCCTGGGCTTTCGGGTCCTTATCAATATCGTATTCGGTAAAGGGAATATTATTGTCATTGAAGTAACGGCGGGCTTTCTTGCATACCCCACACCACTGAGTGGCATACATGACCACCTTGTCGCCACGTGCTGCCGGCTCCGGCACCCCCTTGCCGAGACTGTCGTAGGTCACGCTCTCGAAAGTATTGATACGAACGTTGACGGCTTGCGCCCGGTCGTTGTCGGCGGGCTTGTCACCAAAATGAACACGTCCCTGCGCATCGGTCCAGGTGTAGATCTCTGCGCAGGCCTGCCCCGACAACAGCACGGTACAAGCAAACAGCAGTAACGGTATGCATCCTTTCATGATCTCCCTCCTTTTGCGTGGTCAGCTTACCGTCAAATCCCCCACCGAGGAACTCGACCAGGCCAGGAAAACGGCAAAAAAAAGCCAGGGCGTTACCCTGGCTATGGCTCGGGAGAGCGAGACTAAACCGGATTATTATTCAGTCGTTGATAAACCCCGCGAGGCGTTGGTTGATGGTGCCCACACACTCGCTGATGATGTCGTCAATGATTTCTGCACAGCTCGGGTAGCTGTCGATCAGGCCCTGGACAATACCGGAGGTCCAGATGCCGCCATCAATTTCACCAGAGGTCAGCGCTGCCTTGCCTTTCACACCGGCAACCAGATCCATGATGTAGTCGAACTTCATGTCCTGGCCTTTTTCCCGCTCGATGTCGTTGACCTGGGTGGCCACGGCATTCTTGAAAACGCGGGCGGTATTTTTTAGCGGGCGGAAGATCAGGGCGGTATCCAGCTCGGAGGCTTCGGCAATGGCGCGCTTCATATTTTCATGCACCGGCGACTCTTTCGAAGCCAGGAAACGGGTACCCATGTTGATGCCGTCCGCACCCAGCGCCAGGCAGGCCGCCATTTGCGCACCGGTACCAATACCCCCGGACGCCAGCATGGGAATCTTGATCACTTTCGCCGCCGCCGGCAGCAACACCAGGTTGGGGATGTCGTCTTCCCCCGGGTGACCGGCACATTCGAAACCGTCCACGGAGACCGCCGCCACACCCACCTTTTCTGCCTTCAGCGCGTGCCGGACGGAGGTGCACTTGTGCACCACCTTCACCCCGGCGCCTTCGAACAGGGGCATGAAGGGCTCCGGGTTGCGGCCGGCGGTTTCCACCACGGTGACCCCGTTTTCGCAAATCACCCGGGCGTATTCCTCGTAGGGCACCGGTTTGATGGTGGGCAGGATGGTCAGGTTGACGCCGAAAGGCTTGTCAGTCATTTCCTTGCAGCGTTTGATTTCCCGATCCAGGTCTTCCGGGGTGGGCTGGGTCAGGGCGGTAATAATGCCCAGGCCGCCGGCGTTGGATACCGCCGCCGCCAGTTCGGCATAGCCCACATTCTGCATGCCGCCCTGCACAATCGGATACTGGATGCCCAGCAATTCGGTAATACGTGTCTTCATGAATAAGGTCCCTTTACTGAATTCAGGCCTGCCCCGCAGAAGTCGGTCCGGGGCGTCCGGGTGGCGCCAACGTACTCAAGGCCACTATTTTGCAGCAATGACAGGAATGTTCACCCCCTCGGGAATTTTGGCTAGCACTTTCCCTGGATCAAGCACCAAGCTCCTGTTTTACAACGCTTTCCATTTTCATCAAGGAAGCACACTAATGCGCATGGATTAGACAGCAACGTCGCTTTTGTATGCACGGGCCAGGGCTTTCCTGGCCTTGCCCGGGGAGGTACCGGTCCAGCGCCGGTAGGCACGGCTGAAGGCACTGTGTTCGGAAAACCCCAACAACAGCGCGATGTCACCCAGGGTCAGCGAGGGTTCCGCCAGATAATGACGGGCCAGCTGTTCGCGGGTGCGATCCAGCAGTTCCCGCCAGGTCAGTTGTCGCTCGGCGAGACGCCGTTGCAAGGTACGCACCGACATGTGCAACTCCGCCGCCAGCCGCGGCAGCGTCACCGCCGCTTCCGGCATCAACCGTACCATGGCCTGCTGCAGGGCCCGGTCAAAGCTGTCGGAATCTGGCAGGGCCAGCAGCATGGCGCGGGCCTGGCGATCCAGCAGGTTACGCATGCTGGGATCGCTGTGCGGCAACGGCATGGCCAGGAAATGAATCGGAAAACTGACGCAGGTGTGGGACTGGGCAAACCGCACCGGGCAACCAAAGAACGCCTCGTAGGCCTGACAGGCTTCATCCGGGGGCGATGGAAACACGAAGGACACCGACGTCGGAGATGGCGGATCATCCACCAGCCGGCGCAGAAAGGTGATCAGCGCGGCGATGGCCACGGTATCCGCCAACTCCCCCACAGAGTCTTCCGCGGGCCAGCGCACCTGGATCTGCTCTCCCGCCCCCAGCACTTCCACCATGTCCCGACCGTAGAACAGGGTCTCGTAGCGCTGGTAGGCCTGCATGGCCTCCCCCAGGGTGCGGCAGGTGAGAATCAGATAGCCGAGCATGCCTACATGGCGCGGCTGCACCATGGCACCGCTGGCCACGCACGGCTCCCGCCGCTCTGTTACCAGGATCAACGCCTACTGCAACAGGTCGCGCCA
>NZ_JBNPEC010000159.1:0-6809 GCF_051117345.1 Alcanivorax sp. | reverse complement strand
GGAAACGCGCATCTGTAGCGGACTGAGCATTACGATTGGTTTTTGCCACCACTTCGCGAAGCCCTTCCATGTCCAGTGCATCAAGCCGCACACTGATTCCGTTATTACCGAAGCTGGTGGAGGCTGGATCGGTAAAGACGGATGACAAGAAGGGAATATTATTGGGCGCGATACCCGTGGCTGTGGCCAGGGTCTTGACCCCATCCTGGTTAAACGCCTGCAGGCTGACACCCAACTCCTGGAGAGACGTCCTCTTGATCTCGGCGATACGCACTTCCAGCATCACCTGGGTGCCACCACCCACTTCCAGCATGTTGACCACCTTCTCCTTAGGGGCAAAGCTGCGCGCCACAGACAAGGCCTGCTCCATAGCCATTACGCTGGATGCCTTGCCAGAGAGTATTACTTGATCATTGGCGCCCCGGATCTGGATCTCGTCTTCTTCCGGCATCAATTCATAGATACGACGCTTCATCTGGCCCATGTCATAACCGACAATCACATCCATCAGCGCCACCAGATTGCGATTCTTGTCGCGAAACGCCAGGTTGGTATGGCCCGGTTTCATCCCCAGAATCAGCACATGCCGGGATGACAGAAGCTTGATATCCGCGATTTCCGGATTACCAATAACAACCTGATCCAATGGCGACGGCGAGTAGATCATTTGGGATTTCCCCAGCGACAGCGACAGCTCCTCTTTCTGTAAACCATCACTGAACTGCAGCTCGTAACCTTCTACCGCATGAACGCTTGATACCATCGCCATCATCAGTGTCGCTAACACACACATTGACCAGCCTGATATCCGAATTTCAGTATGCATCTTCATTCTCCTTCCTCCCTGGAATCCTATTGCGCGCCGGCTGGTGCAGGCGTTTTCTGCCGAACTTCACCTTCCTTCACCGTCTGGTTTTCCACTTCCAGACCACGAATCACTTCAACCTGCGGTTTGGGAGGCGCACGCCGAACACGGCGAACCACTTTGGTTTCCCGGGCCGGCTCCTCTGTCAGAAGATCCTTGTAGGTCACCAATTCGGTCTCGACAATGGATGCGTCGAACTCGTTTCTCAGCAACAGATTCAGGTCACCCGTTTTGGCGGCCAGAACAATACGCTGGCCATCAAAAGGGGCGACCAGAATAGTGATAGCATTGACCACTTTGGGCTCGGTATCGGTTTCGCTGGAGCGCTGGTCGATCCCCAGCACTTTGGCATTTTGCAAAATCACCTGCGTCACCGGTTTTTTGTCAGAACGCCCGAACGTGGTGGTGTGAAGCACGTCGATATAATCACCCGGCATCACAAAACCACCCGCCCCGGTTATTTCATTCACCGACAACGTCAAGGCACGCTTGTCTTCAGGGATTTTGGCAGGCAAGCCACCTCTAGCACCGTACGGCGAGAGCTTGTATTTCAGAATCGGCTCACCCTTGATCGCCTGGGTCAAAATAAGCGGAGGCTTGTCCTGGAGCAGTGCAGACTTGGTACGAAACGCCCCCTCAGGAACGCTGGATTCCGGCCAATCCACCACATTAAGCAGCACCTCATCCAGCCGGGTTCCACTGTTCAGGTCTGCAGCCGCCACTACCACCGGCACGGTGGCAATGGTTCGCATATCCGCTCGGCTGCTCACTTCTCGTTGTAGAAACTGGTTCACCAGATAGACCGTTAGCCCACCCAGAATAATGGCCACCAGAAGAATCAATAGCGGTCGCAACTGCATGAGGAATCTCCTTTTCCGTCCCTTCCCGTATCACCTACTGTCATTACGGTAGCGGCGATATACCTGAAACTGTGAGTACCGCTCCGGCAGCGATGGCCACCGCATACGGTAATTTTGCCTGACTGCCGTCCTGCTCAATTTCATCGGCAGGGACACCTCGTACCACTGCAAACAATCGTTTTCCTGTTTGTCGAAACGCCCCTTTCACAACAATCGCCAGTACCGCCAGCACAAGGCCGCACAACGCTGTATTCAGTAATAATTCAGGAACCAGAGAGAGCCCGGCTATCAGAGCAACCAGCGCCAGCAACTTCACGTCACCTGCGCCCAGCCAGCCCAATAACCAGAAAATAAAAACCGAGAGAAAGACAATTCCTGCGGCAGCAAGATGCGAGGGCAACACGGAGGCACCTTGTACGAGAAATAGAACGACAGGAATAACAAGAATAAAAATTGCGATAAGACGATTCGGGATTCGCCTTTCGGTGATGTCGTAGTACACCGCCGGCATCAATAGGGATAAGGTCAGAACAAGAGTCACCATTTCCGGATCACCTCCTCTGCCCGCCTTGCGGCGGGCAGAGTTTCTGGATCAGTTATTCAGCATTTGCAGCGGTCAGTTCTGTGTTAACGGTTTCGAAGGATGTGTTCACCTCCTGACCGATAAGAACAATCGTTGCAATAGCGACCACGGAAATCAGAGCGACCAGGATTGCGTATTCCACCATGGTGGCCCCGTCTTCTTCTTTGATGAATTGCATAAACAGCTGTTTCATGACTTGTCCTCCAGACATCAAACTTTCCTTTAGTGAGCCGCCTGTAAAATATGTCAGCTTTGCAAAGCTGGTCACATAAACAATGCGGACATACATCATTTGGCGCTTGCATCACGGGCAAAGGTATTTGTTTGCTGTGTGGCGGATTAATCTTTCTGTAACCTGTTTCTGCTAGGAAAAATGAATACCGTTCCTCCCCTGTATTTTTTCATTACAAATCAATTAATTAGCTTATACCCCAAATGAGTTAAAGCAGGAAAAATACGGCAAGCCATTGAATTCCCTGATAAATAGGAAATGTTAATATACGACTTTCGTTGTAAGCCATATCGTAACCACAGAACGCCAGACTCATTACGAACAAGGTTCTCTGCATAAAACGCCTAGTTTTATATACTTTTATATTCTTCCAGAGCCTTCTCACACCGCGCCATATCGACTTTTAAAGGCGGATTTTGCATTGTTCTGCAAAGCAAAAAGGCAACAAATTGCCCAAAAGTGTCCTGTTCAGTACCCTTAATAAAACGGCAACAGACCAACAATCATGAGTCAGCCCCTCAGTCAGCGCGGCCAGAAACGCCGCCAGGCCATTCTGGACGCTGCCACGAACACCTTCCTTCTGCACGGCTATGAAGGCACCACTCTGGACATGATCATCACCCAGGCTGGCGGCTCGCGACGCAGTCTCTATGACTATTTTGGCGACAAACAGGGACTGTTCGGCGCAGTAATTCGTTATCACGCCGACAAGCTGGTCGAAGCAGTGCGCTCAATTGATGTGATTGGCATGTCTGCCCGAGACGGGCTGACAATGCTGGCAAAGAACTTTGTGTTCGCCTTGCTGGAGCCGGTCAATCTGGAGCTGTACCGACTGCTGATCACCCAGGCGCCGGCCTTTCCGGATCTGGGACGCACGGTCTACCAGGCCGGCCCAGAACTGCTACTTGGCGAGCTGGAGCAGTATTTGAAACACCTGCAGCGAGAAGGGCAACTGCCTGCCACGCTACCTACCCCGCATACCGCCCGTCAGTTCCTGGGCATGGTGAAGGCAGAGTTCCAGCTGTGCGCCCTGCTGGCACCAGAGCAATTGCCATCGAGAAGTGCGATCAGCGCACATATTCAGGACTGTGTTACTTTTTTGTTAGACAACCGCTAGTCCCGCCATTGGCACCGCTCATCACCCCGGTATACATTATGGTTAGCTGTCACTCTGGCTTTGGGGGCTAAGATGGCAAGAGCAGACATGTGACGGGGCTCACAATATGAATAAGTTTTCACTGGTTCTGCTGGCATCTTTTTTGCCTGTAGCCACCAGCTATGGCGATACGCCCGAGAAGCAATTTCTCAAGCAGGTGTACGCCAACGGCGGCAAAACGCTGTATTGCCAGGAAGCTTTCCAGCCTGATGACCGAGTTTCTTTAGAACACATCTATGACGAGCGTCGGCTTGCGCAACATTTCGGCTGCCGAACCAGCCGCCTGTGCCAGAGCAATCCGCAGTTTGTTGACGCCTTACGGGACCGCCACAGCCTGTTTCCTGTCACCCGGCACGCCGAACTGGACCGGCGCCGGACCCTGTTTGGCGACCTGCCTGCCACCACAGCCACGGATCCTCAGTGTGGTTACAAGCAGGCCTTTCAGGTGTTCGAGCCGCCACAGTCCGCCAAGGGCGATGTGGCCAGGGCCATGCTGTATCTATACGACAAATATGACATCCCCTTACTGGGCACACTGGAGATGTACCAGCGCTGGCACAGGGCTGATCCAGTGGATGATGAGGAACGTCGCCGTAACAACGTGATCGAACAGGTGCAGGGGGATCGCAATCTTTTTATCGATGAACCGGATCGCGCGGACTCACTGCAAGGCAGCTCGCCGTTGAATATGCAGTTTCCGTAACCAGCGACAAGCCGCAAGCTTCAAGCTACAACACGAAGGCAGGTGGTCGATTACTGCAATGCCGGGCTCCGCGCTGAACTTCTCACACAAAAAAACCGCACCCGAAAGGGTAGCGGTTTTTTTGTAGCTTGTAGCTTGTAGCTTGTAGCTTGTAGCTTGTAGCTCGTAGCTCGTAGCTCGTAGCTATTTAGAACAACTCACCGTCCAGACCCATCATGGTATCCGCGCCACTCTTGATCTGGGCGAACAAGGCATGCGCTTTGGGCAGGACGCGCTGGAAGTAGTACTGGCAGGTGATGCGCTTGGCCTTGGCGAAGTCGTCATCACGACCGTCGGTGGCCGCCAGCATCTGCGCCCACAGCCAGGCGTAGAGCACATAGCCGAACAGATCCAGGTACTCCACCGCAGCAGCGCTGATGGCATCCGGGTTGTTGCCCGCCTGGGACAGCAACTCGTCGGTGGCGTCCTTGAGCAGGGTCAATGCCGCTCGCAGCTCGCTGCTGATAGCAGCCAGTTGGCCGTTAGCGCTGTTTTCCTCAACCCATGCTTGGGCATCGGCCAGGAACGCGTCCACGGACTTGCCGCCGTTACGGGCCACTTTACGGCCCGCCAGGTCCAGGGCCTGAATGCCGTTGGTGCCTTCATAGATCTGGGAAATCCGGCAATCGCGCACGAACTGCTCCATGCCCCACTCACGGATATAGCCGTGGCCACCGAACACTTGCTGCCCGGTGATAGTGGTGTCCAAGCCGCGGTCGGTGAAGAAGGCCTTGGCCACCGGCGTCAGCAATGCCACCCGGTCTTCCGCCTTTTTCTTGGCATCCGCGTCTTCGCTGAACTTGGCGGTATCCAGTTGCATGCCCACGTAGGCGGCCAACGCACGGCCCCCTTCGTTGATGGCGCGCATGTTCATCAGCATGCGGCGCACGTCGCCGTGCACGATGATCGGGTCCGCCGGTCCGTTGGGGTTTTTCACGCCGGTGGCGCTGCGACCCTGCAGACGCTCGCGGGCATAGTCCACCGCGCTCTGATAGCTCACTTCACCCAGGCCCAGGCCCTGCAGGCCGATGGAAAGGCGCTCGTAGTTCATCATGGTGAACATGCAGGCCAGTCCCTGATTCGGCTCGCCGATGATCCAGCCCTTGGCGTCGTCGAAGTTCATTACGCAGGTGGCAGAGCCCTTGATGCCCATCTTGTGCTCGATGGAGCCACAGGTGGCGCCGTTGCGCTCGCCCGCGTTGTTGTCCGCGTCGGGCAGGAATTTGGGCACCAGGAACAGGGAAATGCCCTTGGAGCCAGCCGGGGCATCCGGCAGCTTCGCCAGCACCAGGTGAATATGGTTGCTGGTCATGTCGTGCTCACCACCTGTGATGAAAATCTTGGTACCGGTGATGTTGAAGGAGCCGTCGTCGTTGGGCTCGGCCTTGGTACGCAGAATACCCAGGTCGGTGCCGGAATGCGGCTCGGTCAGGCACATGGTGCCGCTCCACTCACCGCTGTAGAGCTTGGGCAGATACTGCTCTTTCAGTTCCTGGCTGGCGTGGGCATCGATGGCCAGGCAAGCGCCGCTGGTGAGCGCAGGGTACAGGGCGAAGGAGGAACAGGCGCTGTGCATCATTTCCTCGAACAGCACCGCCAGGGACTTGGGCATGCCCTGACCACCGAATTCCGGGTTACCGGAAAACGCGCTCCAGCCATTTTCCGCAAAGGTCTTGAAGGCATCCTTGAAACCATCCGGGGTAGTCACTTCACCGTCGTTCCAGGTGCAGCCCTGCTCGTCACCGTTACGGTTCAACGGAAACAGCAGGCCTTCGGTCATCTTGCCCGCTTCTTCCAGAATGGCGTCGGACAGGTCGCGGGTTACCTCGGCGGTGGCAGGCATGGAGGCCCACAGCTGATCCGCTTTGAACACATCGTTGAGAACAAAACGCATGTCCTCGAGGGGCGCTTTATAGGTCGCCATTTGCACATCTCCCGAAAGTTGGCAGGGCGCAAATTTTAGGCAGGCAAGGCGTCAGGTAACAGGGTTATTTGTGACCCGCCGTTCATGGGCCTACGCCGTTAACGCAAGAATCACGCTTTGTGGGTCAAATTGGGAACATATAGGGCTGTTTGCGTATATTTGCCTTCATTTGCGCCGTATTCGAATAAACCCTTGTGCCTATTCAATTGGCTCCGGTCGGCGCCACATCCACAGCAATACCACGCACAGGAACAGCGGCACACCGATTTTCAGGTAATTCGGGGCCGAGGACAGGCTGATCAAGCCGATGCTGATCAGCATCATGGTGGAGGCGGCGCACTTGGCGCGGCGGGGAATAGCTCGCTGTTCACGCCACTGACGGATATGGCCGCCGTGACGGGGGTGATGCAACAACCAGTGCTCAAGCTGTGGCCAGCCATGACTGCC
>NZ_JBNPEC010000245.1:0-6906 GCF_051117345.1 Alcanivorax sp. | reverse complement strand
ACATTCACATAACTTTGTTATCACGCGAACGCACGGCCATGGCCAGAAACGAAGACGTGCTACTCGCTTTACGACAGATTATTCGCGCCACCGACCTTTACACAAGGAAACTTAGCAAGGTCTCCGGCCTCACATCGCCGCAACTGCTTATCATGCAGGCGATCTCTGCCCACGGTGAAATCACCATGGGCGACCTGGCCAATGAGGTTTCCCTCAGCCAGGCCACCATTACCACGATTCTGGATCGCCTGGAAAAGCGGGAGCTGGTCGAGCGCAAGCGCGGCGAGCAAGACAAACGCCGGGTGTATGCCCACCTGACCCGGGCCGGCGACGAAATTATCGACAAGGCCCCTACCCCGCTTCAGGACGAATTCATCGAGCGTTTTGACCGCCTGGAAGATTGGGAGCAATCTTTAATATTGAGCTCCTTGCAACGGGTGGCCGCCATGATGAATGCCGGAGACATCGATGCGTCTCCAGTACTGGACCTGGGCGCTATTGACCGCGCCCAACCAGCGGTGGACATGAGCAGCCGCCGCGAACGCGAAGCCAACTCTTTCTCTAAAACGGACCAAAAGTGAAATCATGGTTGCAGACAGTGCAAAGAAAACGGACTCATCCACCGACAATCAGGATGACATTACTTTCCGCAAACCGGAAAGCCAGGACGGCAGCCGGGTGCACAAGCTGATCAGCGAGTGCAAGCCGCTGGACGAGAACTCCGTCTACTGCAATTTGCTGCAATGCACACACTTTGCAGACACCTCCGTCGCCGCGGAAATGGATGGCGACCTGGTGGGCTTCATCTCCGGCTACATTCCGCCCAAGCAGCAGAACACGCTGTTTGTCTGGCAGGTGGCCGTGCATGAGAAAGCCCGCGGCAAGGGTCTGGCCAAGCGCATGCTGGCCGAGCTGATAGAGCGCGACGAAAGCGCCGACGTTCAGTTCATCGAGACCACCATTACCCCGGACAACGAAGCGTCCTGGGGAATGTTCCGCAGCTTCGCCTACCAGCGCAGCATGCCCACGGAAGAATTCATTCTGTTCGATTCGCGCATTCATTTTGCCGGCGAACACAATGACGAATACCTGCTGCGTATCGGGCCGTTCAATAGAGACGAAGCCTGACACCCGGACCAGAACGAACAAGTACCGAATTCACGCGAGGAACAGGAATCATGGATACCGACATTTTTGACAGTCACGAATCGGAAGTAATGAGCTATGCGCGCAGCTTCCCGGTAGTTTTCGACCAGGCCAAGGGCAGCTACCTGTACGATGAGAATGGCAAGGAATACATCGATTTCCTGGCCGGCGCGGGCACCCTCAACTATGGTCACAACAACCCGGTTCTGAAAGAGAAGCTGCTTGAGTACATTCAGCGTGACGGCATTGTTCATGGCCTGGACATGCACACCACCGCCAAGCGTGAATTCATGGATGCTTTCTATGAAGTGATCCTGAAGCCCCGCGATATGGACTATGTCATGCAGTTCACCGGCCCCACCGGCACCAATGCGGTGGAAGCGGCGCTGAAGGTTGCCCGTAACATCAAGGGTCGCGAGAACATCATCAGCTTTACCAACGGCTTCCATGGCGTGAGCCTGGGTGCCCTGGCCGCCACCGGTAACAGCCACCACCGTGGTGTTGCAGGTGTCACCATGGGCGGCGTCACACCGATGCCGTACGACGGCTATCTGGGCGATGCCTTCGACACCACCGAGTACCTGGACAAGGTGCTGGGCGATTCTTCCAGCGGCGTGGACCACCCGGCTGCTGTGATTGTAGAAACCGTACAGGGCGAAGGCGGCATTAACGCAGCCAGCTTTGACTGGTTGCGCAACCTGGAAAAAGTGTGCCGCAAGCACGACATGCTGCTGATTCTGGATGACATCCAGGCTGGCTGTGGCCGTACCGGCACCTTCTTCAGCTTCGATGATATCGGTATCACCCCGGACATCATCACTCTGTCCAAGTCCCTGAGTGGCTACGGTCTGCCGTTTGCCATGGTGCTGCTGAAGCCGGAACTGGACATGTGGAAACCCGGTGAGCACAACGGGACGTTCCGCGGCCACAACCTGGCGTTCGTAACAGCTGCCGCTGCGCTGAACCACTACTGGCGCGACGACAAGTTCGCCAAGGAAGTACAGCGCAAGGCGGACATCATCACCGACCGTTTCCGTGAGATCGCCAACACCTATGACGACCACTGGTTCTACCTGAACGGTCGCGGCATGATGCAGGGCCTGGTAGCTCGCGATGGCGAGGTAGCTGGCGAAATCACCAAGGCCTGCTTCAAGCGCCAGCTGGTGATCGAGACCTCCGGTGCCGATGACCAGGTGATCAAGACCCTGTGCCCGCTGACCATTGATGAAGAAGACCTGACCCGGGCGCTGGATATCGTCAAGGAAAGCGTTGCCGAAGTCATGACTGACCGCATCAAGCGCGGTGAAGCGCACTCTGTTGCCAGCATTTCTGCCTAACAGGCTGCCCGCTCCCCCTCCCCGGGGGAGCCTTTCCTCCCTCCCTTTTTTGCTCAGGAGTCTTATTCATGATCGTTCGTACTCTGGCGGAAGCCGAGAAGTCAGACCGTTGTGTCAAAGCCAAAAACGGCAACTGGCAGTCTGTTCGCCTGTCCCTGAAAGACGACAAAATGGGACACTCCTTCAACATCACCACCATCTTCAAGGGCACCAAGACCCACATTCACTACCAGAACCATCTGGAAACCGTGTATGTCATGTCTGGCAACGGCAAGGTGGAAACCATTTCCGACGGCAAGGTCTACGACCTGCAGCCCGGCACTGTCTACCTGCTCAATGAGCACGACGAACACTACCTTTATGGTGGTGACGAAGACATGGTAGTGGCCTGCGTTTTCGATCCGCCGTTGAGCGGCAAGGAAGTGCACGATGAGAATGGCGTGTACCCGGCGGATGTTGATTAAGAGACGCAACACAGCCAAACCATAAAAACGGGGCGCTTTTCAGCGCCCCGTTTTTTTATAACGTGCAAGCGTGTTGCATAGGTGTTACCTAAAACGCGTACTTGGCCGTGAACTGTACGCGCTTCAGATCACCGTTATCACCCGCTTCAGTTTCCCGTTCGCCATAGATCAACTCTCCCCCCAGAGACAGTGGCTTGGCCACCTGCCAGATCAGGTTGGCGTGGGCGCTCTGCACGGTTTCATTACTGGTGCCGGCCACGGTGTCAGGGTTGTCCGCTTCGCTCATGGATACCGCAACGTTGGACCGCCAGGCATCATTCCAGTGATGACGAAGGGCCAGCACCGCGCTCCACTGATCAATCAGTTCGATATCGCCGTCCGCTTCAATTTGCCCGGAGCGGAACGCATTCAGCGTGTGGTAACGGCCAATGGCGTTGCCATAATTGAGCTGGAAACGCACGTCGTCCATCGCGCCCAACATCATTTTGCCCGCCAGTGCCAGGCCATAACCGTATTCACTTTCGTCACGGTCTTGCCCACCGATATTATCCTGATAGGCCAACTCACGCCCCATGCCCGAAAGGCTCACATTGCCCCAGTCTCCGGTCAGGTTGTAGCGCAGCACCACATCAGGCACGCCGTTATCGTCATAGGGGTTTTCCGCACCACCGTAGAGGGTGGTGGACGGGTTCTCCAGGGCCAACATGATCGGGCCGCTGGTGTAGCGAATCTGCGCTTGCCGCTGGAACACGGTGCCCGCGGCCCCGACAAAGTCCAGGGTTTCCGGTAGCGCGCT
Organism: Alcanivorax sp.; assembly: GCF_051117345.1. Lineage (GTDB taxonomy): Bacteria > Pseudomonadota > Gammaproteobacteria > Pseudomonadales > Alcanivoracaceae > Alcanivorax. Next base: position 3,163 of record NZ_JBNPEC010000245.1, on the reverse strand, counting down.
CACATTGAAGAAGGTGGACCAGGTTTGCCCGAACAACCATTTGTCCCAGCTCAGATAGGCATGGCGAATCCGCGGCGCATAGCTGTTGGTAATACGCTCATTGCCCAGGCCGTTGGTTTGAAAATCGATTTCGATGTGGCCCTTCACATCCCCCACCGGGGTATGCGTCACGCTCTTTAGCCAGAAGCGGCTTTGTTTGGCGATCATGTGCAGCTTACCGGAACCCTCTTCACCAGCGACGGGGATGGTAGAGGGCACCATAAAGTCCTCCCCGATGGCAGATGATGCATCTTCGCCATCACTGTATTTGCTGAAGATGGTATCGGCTTTGATAAAACCGCCGAAGGTGATCTGACTGTTGCCACCACTGTGCTGCAGTTTGTTTTCCAGGTCGGCAACGCGCTCCTCCAGCGTTGCAGCACCTGCGATACCCGAATGGGCAAACAAAACGGCGGCACACAGGTACGTGGGTTTTATTGCTGTCATGGCCTGTCCTCTTGTTTTCATCAACACGTAAGTCACTCCACGAACAGCTTGCGCGGCCAATATTCGACGAACTATTAGCCATAGGTCGAAACAGGCCCGCCATGGCTTAAGACCAAGGTCTAATTCAGACCACCGCTGTGCTTTCGCACACTGGGAACACTCCTATAACAACTGCATCACATCAGTGAGGAAGTCCCATGGAAACGGGTGAACGCGTGCCGGTAAAAGAAGCACTGAAATCCCATTGCTGGATAGACGCCAATGACTACCAGTCTCTCTACCAGCAAAGTCTGCAGGACAGTGTCGGCTTCTGGCGCAGCCAGGCCCAGCGCATCGACTGGCTACGCGAGCCACAGCAAATTCGCGACACCCGCTTCCACCCGGATGACGTTCATATTCGCTGGTTTCACGACGGCGAACTGAACGCCAGTAGCAACTGCATCGACCGCCATCTGGCCAGTAATGGCGATGCGGTCGCCCTGTACTGGGAAGCGGATGAAGCTGGCCAACCGAGCCGGGAAATCACCTATCAGGCGCTACACCTGCATGTCTGCCAGCTCGCCAATACGCTCAAGCGACAAGGTGTCGGCAAAGGCGACCGGGTGATGATCTATATGCCGATGATCCCGGAAGCCGTTTTTGCCATGCTTGCCTGCGCCCGCATTGGCGCCATTCATTCCGTGGTGTTTGCCGGCTTTTCCCCGGATGCACTGGCCGGTCGTATTGCCGACTGCGACGCCAAAATGGTGATCACCGCCGACGCCGGTCGCCGCGGCGGCAAGCCGGTTCCACTCAAGGGCAATGTGGATGAGGCCCTGCGCCAGGACGGCACCGATGTGGTGGAAAAAGTGCTGGTCGTTCGCCACGTGGGTAATGACATTGACTGGCAACCCGGCCGCGACCTTGACTACGCAGAGGAGCAGGCACAAAGCGACAGCCACTGCCCGGCACAAGCCATGAACGCGGAAGACCCGTTGTTCATCCTTTATACCTCGGGCTCCACCGGTAAACCCAAGGGGGTTCTGCATACCACCGGCGGCTACATGGTCTACGCCTCATTGACCCATCAACTGGCCTTCGATTATCAGCCCGGTCAGGTGTACTGGTGCACGGCTGATGTGGGCTGGATCACCGGGCACACCTACCTGGTCTACGGACCACTGGCCAACGGAGCCACTTGCGTCATGTTTGAAGGGGTTCCCAACTACCCCAACGACCAGCGGGTCGGCGATATCATCGACCGCTACGACGTGGAGATTCTCTATACTGCCCCCACCGCCATCCGCGCCCTGATGGCCGGTGGCGACCACTGCTGCCAGAGCAGCCGCCGTGACACACTGCGCGTGCTGGCCACCGCCGGCGAGCCGATCAATCCAGCGGCCTGGCAGTGGTTCCACGATGTGGTCGGTAACGGCCAGGCCGCCGTGGTGGATACCTGGTGGCAGACAGAAACCGGCGGCATCATGATCTGCCCCTTACCCGCCGCCATTGAAGCCAAACCCGGTGCTGCCACCCTGCCCTTCTTCGGCGTGCAACCGGCGTTGGTAGACAACGAAGGCAACCTGCTGGACGGCCCCGCCGAAGGCAATCTGGTAATCGCCGACAGCTGGCCGGGCCAGGCCCGCACCCTGTGGGGCGACCATGAGCGCTTTGTTCAGACCTACTTCAGCAGCTTTCCGGGCTACTACACCACCGGCGACGGCGCCCGTCGCGATGAAGACGGGTACTACTGGATCACCGGGCGAGTGGATGATGTGCTCAACGTGTCCGGCCATCGCATGGGGACAGCCGAAGTGGAAAGCGCCCTGGTCGCCCATCCGCAGGTGTGCGAAGCCGCCGTGGTCGGCTACCCCCACGACATCAAGGGCCAGGGCATCTATGTCTATGTGACCCTCAATGACGGCGAAATCGCCAGTGAGGAGCTGCTGCAGGAACTGCGCCAGTGGGTACGCCGTGAAATCGGCCCCATCGCCACGCCGGATCTGATTCATTTCACTGCCGGGCTACCGAAAACCCGTTCCGGCAAGATCATGCGCCGCATCCTCAGAAAAGTTGCCGCCAACGAGCACGACAGCCTCGGCGATATTTCCACCCTTGCAGACCCGGCGGTGGTCGACAGCCTGGTGGAGACCCGGGTGAACCGGTGATCCCCATCACCGCAAGCCCGCGTGTCTTCCAGATTGCCGAGGCGGCCCGTGCCACTGGATTTATGCTGATGGGAGTCTGTTGTTTATTGTATTTCCCACGCTGCCCTCAGGGTCTCCTAAAGGGCAGCATCTTTTTTTTGTTCATGCTTAAATCAAGGTCATGACAACAATACTGATAGCCGATGACCATCCCCTTTTCCGCGCTGCCCTGAAACAGGCAGTGGAGGCCAGCTTTGTCGATGCCACTATCCACGAAGCCGACTCCCTGGCCACCCTGGAAACGCTGGGTCAGAGGGCCATTCCCTTTGATGTGATTCTGCTCGACCTGCACATGCCGGGCACCCATGGCTTTTCCGGCCTGGTCTATCTGCGCGAACAGTATCGCAAGGTGCCGCTGGTGGTGCTTTCCGCCACCGAAAGTGTCGATGTAATCCAGCGCGCCATTCACTTTGGTGCCGATGGTTTTATTCCCAAATCAGCCTCCATCGATACCATGACCGATGCCATGCGCAAGATCATGGATGGCGAGC
>NZ_JBNPEC010000119.1:0-6981 GCF_051117345.1 Alcanivorax sp. | reverse complement strand
CGATGTCAAGTTTGGCGGGCGTGCTGTGCAGAAAGGCGAGTCGCGCAAAGATCAACAAACTCAGGGTGAGGTCGATGACATTGGCAATGTCCAGGGACACCCGGCCGGCCAGGGACAGGCGGGGCATGGCGCCTTCCGGTGTTTCGACCTCGAACCGTTCGTCAATCAGCATGTTGCCCCTGGCGAATCTGCAGCGCAGAGAACACAAACAGCATTACCGTCAGTGAGGTCTTGGCAATGGCCAGGGTACGTACCGGCGGCGGGTCCAGCAGCTGGATGGCATAACCGCAGAAATAGAACAGCAGAATAAAGCACAACCAGGTGGCCTGGCGTTTGTTACCACTGATCACTGCCGGCAGCATCAGTACCAGAGGGGCATAGAGAATCACTGCGAAGATAATGCTGGAGACAATGTGCACATTCGGTGGTGCCAGGCTGAAAAGCCCGGAGATGCCAACAAACAATAACAGTGCGTAACTGATACGCAGAAGCAGGAGATTCATGTTCAGGCCTTGAGTTGGCGGGCGAGGGTAGCCAGGCGTTTGCCCAGGGCCCTTGCCAGAGAGATTTCATGGTCGGTCAGCGACGGGTCTGAATCGGTGCCGGCAACGTGGGTAGGACCATAGGGAGTGCCGCCACTGCGAGTATCCAGCAGTGCTTGTTCGGAATAGGGCACACCGGTAATCACCATGCCGTGGTGCAGCAGCGGGGTCATCATGGACAATAAGGTGCTTTCCTGGCCGCCATGCAGACTGCTGGTGGAACTGAACACGCCGGCGGGTTTGCCGATCAGGGTGCCTTTCATCCACAGATCACTGGTCTGGTCGACAAAGTATTTCAACGGCGCCGCCATATTACCGAAGCGGGTGGGCGAACCCAGCGCCAGACCGCTGCAACCGGCCAGGTCTTCCAGGGTGGCATAGGGCGCGCCCTGTTCCGGTATCGCGGGTTCACTGGCTTCACAGTTGGCAGAGATTGCCGGTACCGTGCGCAGGCGGGCTTCCATGCCAGCGCCTTCAATGCCGCGAGCGACCTGTTGCGCCAGATTGGCCACACTGCCGTTGCGGCTGTAGTAAAGCACCAGTACATAATCCGTCATGATGGTGTCAGTCCAGCAGGTTAAGGGCGTTTTCCGGTGGGCGGCCCAGTGCGGCCTTGTTGCCCCTTACCACGATGGGGCGCTCAATCAGTTTCGGATATTGCATCATGGCGGCGATGACATCCTCATCGCTGCTTTCCGCGGACAAGCCGGCGGTTTTATAGTCCGCTTCCTTGTTGCGTACCAGATCATGGGCCCTGGCAAAGCCGAGTTTCTTGACCAGGCTTTTCAGGGTGGCGGCATCCGGTGTGTCGTCCAGATACTTTACGATGGTGGGCTGGATGCCGTTTTCTTCCAGCAATGCCAGCGTCTGGCGGGATTTCGAACAGCGCGGATTATGGAAGATGGTGTAGTCCGTCATGAGTTTTGCATATTCTGTGGATGAGGGTGTCATTGTAAGGTGCTTGAATCCGCTGGCAAGGAGAGGATGCCGATAACATGGAAACTGATGAAAACGTGATTCCGGTACGTGCCAGGCTGGATTCCATTCGCGCCTTTTTTGCACTGCTGGTGCGTCAGTTCAAGGACGATGGTTGTCGGGAAAGTGCTGCCGCGCTGACGTACACCACCCTCTTTGCCATTGTACCGGTGATGACCGTGAGTTTTTCGGTACTGGCCTCGGTGCCTGCCTTGAAAGGCAAGGGCGTTCAACTGCAGCAATGGGCGTTTGAATACTTTGTGCCGTCGGCGGGTAATATGCTGCTGGAACATCTGCAGTCGTTTGCCCGCCAGGCCACCAATCTGACTGGGCCGGGTGTGATTATTCTGATCATCACCTCGGTGCTGATGCTGCGTACCATCGAGCAGACGGTTAACCGTATCTGGAAAGTCCGTAGCGCCCGCAAGGGGCTCACCAGCCTGATGATGTACTGGGCGGTGCTGTCGCTGGGGCCGATTTGTCTGGGGGCCGGCCTGGCGATCTCTTCCTACCTCACCTCTCAGGCCATTTTCAGTGACACCGTGAATTATCTCGGCGGCGCCAGGCTGTGGTTGTCGCTGCTGCCTTTCCTCTTTACCACCGCTATGCTCACCCTGCTGTACACTGTGGTTCCCAACACCAATGTACCGTTACGTCAGGGAATGCTGGGTGCTGCCAGCGCGGCCTTGCTGTTTGAGCTGGCGAAAAGTGGCTTTGCCTTTTTTATCCGTCAGACCCCCAGCTATGAAGTGGTCTACGGTGCCTTTGCAGCGGTGCCGGCGTTCCTCTTATGGGTCTACATTTCCTGGATTATTGTCCTTGGCGGTGCGGAGCTGGTGCGGGCTCTGGTGGTATTTCAGGAGCATCGGCGCAAAGTGCCGAGAATGCATGCGTTGATGCGCCTGCTGCACACCTTTTGGGACCGTCAGCAACATGGCAAGGTGCTGCGCAGTAAGGAAGTGCGTCAGGTGATGCGCGACTGCGGTGTGAGTCAGTGGGATGAATTTCGCAACCTGCTGATGGACGCCAAGCTGATACGGCGTACGGAAGAGGGGGGGTACATGCTATCCCGGGATCTGCGCAATCTGACCCTGGGGCAACTGGTGGCCATGTTGCCGTGGCCAGCCCATACCCAGTTACGGGTGCGGCTGGGTAATGATAAATCCCTCTGGGAACGCGAGCTGAAGGAAAAGATGGACCAGGCCCGTGACGGTATGATGGCGCCGCTGGATATGCCGCTGGATACTCTGTTTCAGCGTTGCGACAGCATTGGCGACAACGCGGAGAACCAGGAGAGCAACGATGGCGATCACTAAACATGTACTGGTGAGCGGCAGGGTTCAGGGGGTAGGCTACCGGGCCTGGACCCAACACGAAGCCAGCCTGCGAGATCTTGTCGGCTGGGTACGTAACTGTGACGACGGCCGTGTGGAGGCCATCTTGCACGGCCCGCAAGATGCGGTGTCGGCTATGCTGGACGCTATGCGCCAGGGGCCGACCATGGCCCGGGTGGAAGAGATCATCACCCGGGATTCAGAGGCGCCGCAGACCCGGCATTTTGAGGTAACTCGATGAAACAGGTTGAACTGGTAAACGGTGACTTGCGCTTTCCGGCCCTGATGGCCGGCAGTGGCGAGCCCGTGATTTTGCTGCACGGTTTTCCGGATACCTACGAAAACTGGGCGGTGCAGATCAATGCCCTGGCGGCGGCCGGGTATACGGCTATTGCTCCGGCTCTGCGCGGTTATGCCCCGAGCTGTCAGTCCGGGAGTGGTGATTATTCTGTCTATGCGGCGGTGGATGACCTGATGGTGTTCGCCGCCCAGTTGGGTGGCCGTGTCCATTTGATCGGCCATGACTGGGGCGCGGCGGTAGGCTATCTGGCCTGTGCCCAGTCTCCGGAAACCTTCTGTTCCTTCAGCGCTTTGTCGATCCCGCCCCTGCGGCGTATTCCCCAGGCGCTGCTCAAAGTGCCTGAACAAGTACTGCTTAGCGGCTATATGCAATTTTTCCAATTACCGGTCGCGCCGGAAGCGTGGCTCAAGCGCGGCGATCTCAGCGGAGTGGACACCCTGTGGCGTCGCTGGTCGCCGGATTGGGACCCCGGGCTTTATCTGGACAATGCCAAGCACACCCTAGCAGAACCGGGTGTTATCGGGGCGGCACTGGGCTGGTACCGGGCCATGTTCAAGCTGTGGAAAAAGGAACAACGCAAGGCGCTAGGCTGGTTGGGCCAGGATATCGCAACGCCAACGCAGATACTGATTGGCGAGAATGATGGCTGTATGAGCCCAAAGCTGCTTGAACACACTCTGGTGGAGAGTGACTTCAGCGGTGGAGTGGAGCTGCAGCGCATAGCCAATGCCGGGCATTTCCTGCATCTGGAGCAGCCTGAGGTGGTCAACGATCATCTACTGCGGTTGCTCAACAATACCCGCTGCGACTGAGGTGGCGAGACGCGAGTTGCAAGGAGCGAGAGACGAAAACCTGTCCCGCTCCCTTTGCCATTCGCGACTCGTCACTCGCTTCTCGCTGTTGTTTCATTCCGATTTTCGCCCCCTTCACACTCTGCGCTATACTACGCGCCCCCTATTTGTCCCAGCAGGAGTAATCCCATGACGGTGATTCGCCAGGATGACCTGATTCAGAGCGTGGCCGATGCCTTGCAGTATATCTCTTACTACCACCCGGTGGATTTCATCCGCGCGGTGAAAGAAGCCTACGAGAAGGAAGAGAGCAAGGCTGCCAAGGACGCCATGGCGCAGATCCTGGTCAACTCCCGTATGGCCGCCATGGGCCGCCGCCCGATCTGCCAGGACACCGGTATCGTGACCGTGTTTGCCAAGGTGGGCATGAATGTCACCTTCGAAGGCGACATGAGCCTGGACGACATGATCAACGAAGGCGTGCGCCGGGCCTATAACCACCCGGAGAATGTGTTGCGCGCCTCGGTGCTGGCGGACCCGGACGGCAAACGTGCCAACACCAAGGACAATACCCCTGCGGTGATCAACTACTCCATCGTGCCCGGTGACACTCTGGAAATCGATGTGGCCGCCAAAGGCGGTGGCTCAGAAGCGAAATCCAAGTTCGCCATGCTCAACCCGTCCGATTCCGTGGTGGACTGGGTGCTGGAACAGATTCCCAAGATGGGCGCCGGCTGGTGCCCGCCGGGCATGCTCGGCATCGGCATCGGCGGCACCGCCGAGAAGGCCATGCTGATCGCCAAGGAATCTCTCATGGATCCCATCGACATCCACGAGCTGCAGGCCCGCGGTGCCCAGACCCGTTCGGAAGAGCTGCGTCTGGAGTTGTTCGAAAAAGTGAACGCCCTTGGCGTGGGCGCCCAGGGTCTGGGTGGTCTGACCACCGTGCTGGACGTGAAAGTGGTGGATTACCCCACCCACGCCGCCAATAAACCGGTAGCGCTGATCCCCAACTGCGCCGCCACCCGCCACGCCCACTTCATTCTCGACGGCACCGGCCCGGCAGACCTGAAAGCCCCGGACCTGGAAGAATGGCCGGACATCGCCTGGGGTAACGACGAAGGCGCAATCCGTGTGAACCTGGACACCGTCACCCCGGAAGAAGTGCAGACCTGGCAGCCCGGTGACACCCTGTTGTTGTCCGGCAAGCTGCTCACCGGCCGCGATGCGGCCCACAAGCGCATGGTAGAAATGCTGGCCAACGGCGAAAAATTGCCGGTGGACTTCACCAACCGCTTTATCTACTACGTAGGCCCGGTGGACCCGGTGGGCGATGAAGTCGTCGGCCCCGCCGGCCCGACCACTGCCACCCGCATGGACAAGTTCACCCGCACCATGCTGGAAGAGACCGGATTGATCGGCATGGTCGGCAAGGCCGAGCGTGGCGACAGCGCCATCGAAGCCATCAAGGACAACAAGGCGGTCTACCTGATGGCCGTGGGTGGCGCCGCTTATCTGGTGTCCAAGGCGATCCGTAAATCCCGCGTGGCCGCCTTTGAAGATCTGGGCATGGAAGCCATTTACGAATTCGAAGTGGAAGATATGCCGGTTACCGTGGCCGTGGACTCCACGGGTGAATCCGTTCACAAGACCGGCCCGGTGATCTGGAAAGAAAAGATCGCTGCACGTTAAGGTCCTGCATGTCACGGAGGGGGTAGCCTGGCTACCCCCTTTCTTTTCGTCCCGATTTCACAGGCGACGTATTGTTGTGCGTATTGTTCCAGCGTTTCTCACTGGGTGTCTGTTAGCTGCTGTCAGCGGTTGCAGCACCGTGGTACCGACCACGGCCGACTGGCTGGGCTGGACCCGGGCGCCGGCCCAGGTGGCAGGCCTCGACTATGGTGAGATCGATGCGCTGGGTGCCAGGGTAGGGGGGTGTCAGTCTCTCTATCAGCACCACCAGCAGGCTCGTTACCTGAAAGAGCAGCAGGCTGCGGCATGGCGGGATGATTGCGTGGAGCAAATCGCTGGGGCCCGCAAGGCCCGCCACTATGCGCAACAGATGGATGTGGAGGTGGAAAGCGCCTGGCAGGCCGTGCAGGCCCACAAGGAAGCGCAGCGGCGGCAGGCACAACGGCGCCGGGAGCTTCGCGATGACATGCGGCAAGCCCAGAAAATGGCGGAAACCTTGCGCAATGCCGAAGAGGAACAGGAAAAGGCCCAGAACCAGCGGTTGGAAAGGCTGGACGGGGCCAATATTCACGGCCTGATGCTGGAAGTGCCAAACCTGCCACTGGCGTTTACCGTGGGCTCCGCCTCGGAGATGACTCTGAAACGGTTTCTGGCCTGTCTGGAAGTGCTGTATCCCAATGAGGGTTATCAGATTCAGCGTGATGGCGACAAGCTGACGGTGAAGGCGGAGCGAGCCACCATGATGCGGGGTGATGTGCTGCTGGAAAGTCGCTATACGCGAATCTGGGACAACTGGACCTTGCAGTACCTGTCGGTGGGTGAGATCCGTGCGGAAAATGCCCAGGATCGCTACGTGCTTGCCCAGAACCTGCTGGGTTCCCAGTGTCAGCCTGACCGGCAAGAGGGTAATTAAGCCGGCTGTTCCCCCGTTTTTTAACGGCCCACCCAAAATCCTAAATCCCTGAACACGCGATTATTGTTCTGTGCCGTAGGGTGGATTAGCTTCAAGCGTAATCCACCAACACACGGTGCATATGTGGATTACGCCTACGGCTGATCCACCCTACGCAACTGGCTTTAGACCGGGTTTCTCCTTGCGAAACCCGGCCTGCCAGATCTGTCGAATAAGTCCGGGAGCCCGGCCCCATCCCTGGGGCTACGGAGATCAATCAGGTCTTCCTGGGGTCACAGTACGAAGGCCTGGGGCCACCCGGACCATCAATATACTGTTCATTTGGTCAGTGGTCAATCGAAGACAGTGACGAGTTGTGAGGAGCGAGTTTCGAAAGGCGGGGTGGTTTGCTTTTCGAAACTCGCTTCTCGTGACTCGTTCCTATCCGGCCCGC
>NZ_JBNPEC010000192.1:0-7013 GCF_051117345.1 Alcanivorax sp. | reverse complement strand
GGGCTGCCGGGCCGGGGCTGGAGCAGGAATGTATCCCTATGGGCCCCATTCGTCCGGGCGAGGCGGTGATCTCCAGCGGTCACAGCCTGCCCAACGCTCATGTGATTCATTGTCTCGGCCCGGTGTATGGACGGGATAAACCGTCGGATCAGTTGCTGGCCTCCTGTTACCGGGAGGCCCTGCAGTTGGCGGATGGGAACGGTATTGCCCGCATCGGTTTTCCGGCGATTTCTACCGGGGTGTTCGGTTATCCGTTGGCTGACGCGGCACTGGTGGCGTTGCAAACGATCCGTGACGCCGCGCCGACCCTGGAGGCGGTGACGCTGGTGCGTTTGGTCTTGTTTAGCGATGCGGACTTAGCCGTTTTCGACAAGGCATTAAAGGAACTGTAGGAACGGAGCGTAGCGCAGTAACGCACGTAGTTCCGTGCGACCCGAAGGGAATATCATTCTGGCATAACCAAGGGGGTAGGTGTTCGCCATGCGAGCATGGCTCCTGCAGAAACAGGGAGAGGAAATGTACGCCGTGATTTTCACCGCCACCGTGGGCGATCAGGGTAGTGGTTACCGGCAGATGGCCGGACAGCTACGGGATCTGGCCATGGCCGATTTCGGTTGCACGGATTTCATCAGTGTCACGGAAGGAGAGCAGGAAATTGCCATCTCCTACTGGCCAGATGAGGCCTCCATCATGACCTGGAAGCAGCAGGCAGAACACCGGGTTGCCCAGCAGCTGGGCAAGGACGGCTGGTACAAACACTACAAGGTGGAAGTGGTGAAAATCCTGCGGGCTTATTCCGGCAACTAACCGATGTCGTCGGAACGTCGCTGGCGGCGCGATAACCAGCGTAAAAGACACGACTCACACGTCTAAAGCGAGGCCGCTGTAGGAGTTCCTCTTGAGGGACGAACCACGCGTCAGCGTGGAAATCGCCCGCAGGGCGATCAGGAGTGCCGGGCGTCGCCAGAGTGATCTGGTGGTGCCCGCATAGCCCGCTCCCTCGCCCAGGCTCGGATTCGTCCCTCAAGAGGGGTTATTCGCTTCGCTCACCCTTCGGGCCGCACGGAACTACGTGCGTTACTCCGCTACGCTCCGTCCTACAGCGGCTTATAGATGCCGCGGGAGCTCGCTTAGTTCAACTGCCCCTGCAGCGCCATCACATCCACGGTCCGCTCCCGGTTAAGAGGATCGACCAGGGTGTTGGCATCCTGATAGACACGCGGGGTCTTGTAGAGCATGGCCACCGCTTTCACATGGCTGGGGCATACGTAACGCTCAGGCATTTCCTGCTGCAGCCAGGCGCGCACTTTCGGTGCCTGATCGGAGCCCATTTTCGGGAACAGATGGTGCTCCACATGATGGCTGAAATGGAAATGCAGCGGATCGATCCAGCGCCAGGCGCGCACGCTCATGGAATTGTCCACCGGGTGGTTGTTGTCCATCTGCGGGCGCAGCATGTGGTTGGTGAGAATGTAGCTCTGGCCGATGAAGTTGATGATCGCCATGGGGATCAGCACGGTGAAGATCGCCAGTGGGCCGGATACGATGGCCAGCGTTATCCATGCCGCCATGCACAGGTAGGACTGGCGGATCGCTTTCTTGCGGTTGAATCCCTTGAACTCCTCACGCTTGCGGGTCTGCATGCGCAGCACCAGCTGGCCGTGGAACATGAAGGAATAGAACAGGAACAAAAAGCTGTACCAGGTGCGCCCGCCGGGGGCCAGCTTGGTAAAGTTGGCAGTCTGCGGGTGTTTCTCGTAGCGGTACAGGGTGCCGAAGGAGTCCGGGTCCTTGTCGCCCAGGTTGGTATGGGCATGGTGGGCCACATTGTGCCAGCGGCGCCAGAATTCCGGGGCGATCAGGGCCGGGCCAAAACCGATCCAGCCGAGAAAGTTCTGCATGCGCTTGCTCATGCCCAGCGCACCGTGCAGCACCTCGTGAGCCAGCAGTGCCTGGCAGGCCAGGGTGTGTCCGGCAAGAATGGCCAGCAGCAGATTGCCCCACCAGGGCAGGTTGAGCACCAGAATGGTGGCGATGCTGCCGATGATCACGGCGCTCATGGGAATAAACCACAGGGCACGCAGCGGGCGGGCCTTGAAGGTGGTCGGGCCGAGATCCTTTTTCACCGCATCGCGGATGGCGCGGGCATCATCGGCACCGAAATGGCGACTGTAGGCGGGTTCTTGCATTATCTCTGTCCTTGGCGAAGCCGGGAAATTCGGATGCAGGCATTCTGGTGAACAGTCGTGTCCGGGCGAAGTGCAGGGCTGGACAGAAGTCAGTCATTTTCGGACAAGTGTAAAATTAGCGTATAGTAGCCCCATGACTCACGAACGCTTTATACAGCTGGACCCTGGCACCGGTCGTTCTCCGGTCCCCGTCAACTATGTGCGTAACCTGGTGGAACTGATCGCCGAGGTTGGCGTGGATACCCGTCGGCTGCTTTCCCGGGTGGGTCTGAGCGAGGATGAGGTCTATAACCCGGAACCGGCCCTGCGCTTCGAGCAGTTTCGCCGGGTCATGGTGGGCGCCCGTGAAATGACCGGGGATCCGGCCCTGGGGCTGGCACTGGGTCAGCAATTGACCCTGACTGCCCATGGCCTGCTCGGCTATGCCGCCATCAGCAGTGCCGATCTGGGTGATGCCCTGCGGCTGCTGGAGCGCTACTTCCGTACCCGTACCCGCCTGTGCGTTCCCCGCATCGAACCCTCGCAGGAAGGGGTGCGTTTCTGCCTGGTGGAAAGCGTGCCGCTGGGTGATATCCGTGAAACCTACCTGGAAGTGGTGGTGGCGGCCGTGGTCGGCGGGATTCGTTATCTGCTCGGCGAGCGTTTCCAGGGGGCGGTGCTGGAGCTGCCCTATGCCGCGCCTGCCCATGCGGATCGCTACCGGGAGTTGCTGGCCATGCCGGTGGAGTTTGGTGCCGAGGTAGCGGCGCTGCGATTACCCAAGGCCCTGCTCGGTGAGCGCTTTACCCTGTCCGATCCGGCGTCCCGGCAGATGGCCGCACAGAAATGTGAGGAAGAACTGCAACGGCTGGAAGCGGATCAGGACTGGGCCAGCCGCGTGCGCGCCCGGTTGATGCAGGCCGAGGGCATGCTGCCCAGCCTGGAACAGCTGGCGTGCAACTTCCACGTCACCTCCCGCACCCTGCGCCGTTACCTCAATGCCCTCGGCGTGAGCTACCGCTCCCTGCTGGAAGAGGTACGCATGACCAAGGCCATGGCGTATCTGCAGGCCAACATCACCGTGCAGCAGGTGGCCTCAAAACTGGGTTACGCCGACCCCAGCAACTTCGCTCGCGCCTTCCGCAAATGGACTGGCCATCCGCCGAGTCACTTCCAGCCGTAATAGCCACCGTTTCTTTGCTTTAACGCCTTGTGCTGACGTTTATGGTGCTGATCAATACTGTCAATAACCGCTAGTCCGAGCCTTGATCGTTCATTATTGACTAAGCCCAACGGTAGCCAGGCTTCGCAATAGAGCGCGTATATTTCAAAGAAGTGGCGGGAGAAGGCTCCGTCTTCAATACTATCTGGCTCTTCTAGTTTGCGTCGCTTTTCGATAACCCAGGGTTCCAGAGCGTACCAGCAGCAAAGATACATCGGCCCCCATAGGTTCATGAAGTGCTGGCGTGATATCAGGTTGTTCCAAGCCATGTAGCCGATACGTTGTAGTTTAATGCTGACTTGGTGGGCGGCGTCCAGTTCTACTGGAAGCCAGCTTTCTTCGCGGCTCTGTTCGTTGTAGGGTTGCCGCTGGTGCGCATCTGTAACAGCACGTATCAAGGGTTTGAGAGTATCCATTTCCGCCATGGCCCAACGAAGAATATCGGCATCGCGGGAGAGCGAGGCTTCACGGATATTATGTGAGCCCTGCCGTAGTCCAAGGAGCAGAACGATGGTCAGAACAACCATCAGGATGTCAGATATTCCGGATACGCCTCCCCAGTCAAAGGTTTCAAACTGAAATCTGATATTTTCGAACATTCCGGAATTGCCTCGCCTTACAGTATTGTCAGAGCTTAATGCCCTAGACGAAGAAAGAATGAAAACACAATGAAAGGGAATTCTGAACCTGTACTGCTGGTCAGCCAGGACAACTACCCCAAGGGCAGTTGTCAGCGTGGGCGCATGCAGCGTCAGCGGCTGATCCATCGTGCGTCCTACGTAGTGGTGCGTGATCTGGCCGGGCGGGTCTGTGTGCAACAGCGTGCCGGCGACAAACATTTTTACCCCGGTGGTTGGGATCTGGCTGCCGGTGGTGTCATGCGCCCCAATGAAACCGTGGGCGAAAACCTGTCGCGGGAACTGTTCGAGGAAGTGGGCGTGCAACGCCTGTTTTCCCGTTGGCAATGGTTCTTCTTCTCCAATCCTCATCACCGGGTCTGGGGTGCGCTGGCGTCCGTGGTGGCGTGTCCGCAGGCTGTCTCGCTCAGTGATGAAGTGGTGGCCGTCGACTGGCTCCCCGCCCGTCAGGCATTGGCACTGGCTGATGCCACGCCCGATACCCGCCATGCCCTGACCTTGCTGTTGTCATCCCCCTCCTGAGCGTTTTCGTCCTTGTGGCCGGCTGTCTGGCTGGGTAGCTTCTCTTCCTGATGCAGAAAAGGGTGAGGAAGTTATGTCCCAGCGATTCAGTGTGGCCGGTAAACGCATTTTGATCACCGGCGCGTCCAGTGGCTTTGGTGCCCACTTCGCCATTGCCTTGGCCGAAGAAGGGGCCGACGTGGTGCTGGCGGCCCGCCGGGTGGAGAAACTGGAAGCTACCGCCAAGGCGGTGCGCGACCTGGGTCGCGAGGCCGCCGTGGTTCCCATGGATGTGAGTGACCACAGCAGTGTGGAAGCCGCCTTTGCGGATATGCCGGCGGTGGATGTGGTGGTCAACAATGCCGGCGTGTCCCACGAAGGTCCCACCGACGAGCTCAGCGAGGAAGACTGGGACACCGTGGTGGATACCAACCTGAAAGGGGTCTGGGCGGTGTCCAAGTTTGCCATCCAGCAATGGCGGCGCGACGGACGCCCCGGCAGCCTGATCAACATTGCCTCCATCCTCGGCCTGCGAGTCGGTGGTCGGGTGGCACCTTACACCGCCTCCAAAGCGGCGGTGGTGCAGCTCACCAAGTCCCTGGCGCTGGACTTTGCCCGTTACAACATCCGCTGCAATGCCATCTGCCCCGGCTATGTGGAAACCGATATCAACCGGGATTTCTTCAACAGCCCGCTGGCGGAAAAAATGCTCAAGCGCATTCCCTATCGCCGCCTGGGGCAGATCGACGAACTGGTCGGCCCGCTGTTGCTGCTGGCATCCGATGCGTCGTCCTACATGACCGGTTCGGTGATCGCCGTGGACGGCGGCCACCTCTGCAATACTCTCTAACTGAATTCACCGAGGACAGATCATGGATTTTTCCCTGAGCCCGGAGCTGGAAAGCCTGCGCCAGCAAGTGGCTTCGTTTGTGGAAGCGGAAATCATGCCGCTGGAAAACGACAAGGCCAATTACGACGATCACGAAAACTTCAAGGAAAGCGTGGTCGACGCCCTGCGAGAAAAAGCCAAAGCGGCAGGGTTGTGGGGCTTTCAGTTACTGAAGGAACGCGGTGGCCTGGATGTGGGCGTGGCCGGTATGGCGGTGCTCTACGAAGAAGCCGCGCGTAGCCCGTTCGGTCCAGTGGTGTTCAATTGCGCGCCGCCGGATGACGGCACCATGATCCTGTTTGAAAAGATTCTTAGCGAGAAGCAGAAGGACCGCTGGTTGCAGCCGATGATCGACGGCAAGGTGCGCTCTGCCTTTGCCATGACTGAGCCGGAGGGGGGATGTGGCTCCGACCCGTCCCTGACCTACACCACGGCCACCAAGGATGGTGACAACTGGATCATCAAGGGCCGCAAGTGGTTCATCACCGGGGCCGAAGGAGCACAGACCTTCGTGCTGATCGCCAAGACCGGCGAAGATACCCGCAAGGGCCTCACCGCATTTCTGTTCGATGCGGATCAGCCCGGTTGGGAAATCGTCCGCCGTATTCCCATCATGGGCCCGGAAGAGCACGGCGGGCACTGCGAACTGAAATTCGACGGTCTGGTAATCCCCGATGAAAACCGCCTGCTGGAAGTGGGCGATGGTTTGAAAGTCACCCAGATCCGTCTCGGCACCGCGCGCCTGACCCACTGCATGCGCTGGCTCGGCCTGGCCAAGCGTTGTATGGAAGAAGCCGCCGGCTATGTGGAAAACCGTATGAGCTTCGGCACCACCCTGGCCGAGCACGAAGGTGTGCAGTGGATGCTGGGCGACGTGGCCAAGGACATCGAAGTGGGCCGTCTGTTGACCATGCAGGCCGCCTGGAAGCTGGACCAGGGGGATTTCGCCAAGAAGGAGATTTCCATGGCCAAGATCCAC
Organism: Alcanivorax sp.; assembly: GCF_051117345.1. Taxonomy (GTDB): domain Bacteria; phylum Pseudomonadota; class Gammaproteobacteria; order Pseudomonadales; family Alcanivoracaceae; genus Alcanivorax. Next base: position 616 of record NZ_JBNPEC010000192.1, on the reverse strand, counting down.
GTGGCCGACACCCTGCACAAGGCCGCCGACACCGCCATCCAGCTGTGCGGTGCCCGTGGCTATTCCAAGGACACCCTGTTGGAGTGGATCTATCGCTACGCCCGCCAGGCGCGCCTGGTGGACGGTGCCAGCGAAGTGCACAAAATGGTGTTGTCGCGGTTCTACCTGAAAGAAAAACGCGATTTCTTTCAGTGGGGTTAACGTCGTTCTGTCGGTAATCGCCTGTCATCGAACCTTTGCCGTTACGTGCCGGTCTTCGGCCCAGACGGCAGGGGTCTTATTAGCGGTCACACGCTGTGAGGAAATCCATTTGAACGTCTCAACCTGGTGTGGTTGAGACGTTCATGTCCCCCCCCTCCTTTCCTTTCGCTTTCTTGCTGGCAATCCGTCCCCTCCCTGGGGGATACCGGTGTTTCATGGCGGTATCGCTTGTCATTCAAGGTCAATTCTGGCTGTAAGTTAATGTCAATTAGCCAATGCTTGTTTTTTCATAACTGTGATAGGCTGCAAAAAATTGACGTGATCTGCGTCACGGCTTATTCAGGGAAACGCCCGGTGTAAGGCCGTTCGCCAAGCCGCCAGCCAGCCGGGGGCAGGGCATACGCGGGGTACAACT
>NZ_JBNPEC010000115.1:0-7030 GCF_051117345.1 Alcanivorax sp. | reverse complement strand
TGTTGAAACCACTTCAACAAACAGGACAGCCCCATGATCCAGTGGTCCGAACAACAACAGATGATCCAGAAGATGGTGCGCGATTTCGTGGAAAAGGAAATCGTGCCGCAACTGGATGACATCGAATACAACGGTGTGCCGCCCTACGACATCCTTCGCAAGCTGATCAAGACCTTCGGCATGGATGTGATGGCCCAGCAATCCTTCGAGAAACAGCTGGCCCGGGAGAAGGCCATTGCCGCCGGGGAAACCGTAGAGGAAAAGAAAAAGGATCGCCCTTCTGCCATGGCCGGCGAAGAAGCTGCCATGCGCATGATCCCCATTATTGAAATCTGCAAACATGCCCAGGGGCTTGTCACGGCCATGGGCGTGTCCATGGGCCTGGGCGGTGGCGCCATCATGAGCAAGGGCACCATCGAGCAGAAAGAACGCTGGGCCCTACCCCTGCTCACCCTGGAGAAGGTGGGCGCCTGGGCAATCTCCGAGCCCAATGCCGGCTCCGACGCCTTCGGACAGATGAAGACACTGGCCAAACGTGACGGCAATGGCGGCTATATCATCAACGGCAGCAAGACCTGGATCACCAATGGTCCCTACGCCGATACCATCATCCTGATCTGCAAGCTGGATGAGGAAGGGGTTCCAGCCGACCAGCGCAAGATTGTCTCCTTCATTCTCGACAGCGGCATGGACGGTCTGGAGCAGTCCAAACCCTTCAAGAAGATGGGCATCGGCTCCTCCCCCACCGGCGAGCTGTTCCTCTCCGACGTCAAAGTTGGCACCGACCGGCTATTGGGCGGCAGTGAAGACGGCTATGGCCGCAGCGGCGCCAAGGGCACCTTCATGCAGGAGCGCGCCGGCGTCGCCGCCATGGCGCTGGGAATGGTGGAGCGGGCACTGCAACTGAGTACCCAGTACGCCCACGACCGGGTCCAGTTCGGCCGGGCCATCGGTCAGAATCAGCTTATCCAGCTCAAGCTGGCCAAAATGGAAGTGGCGCGCACCAACCTGCAGAACATGGTGTTCCGCTACATTGAGATGACCGCCGCCGGCCAGCAGATGACCCTGGCCGAGGCCTCCGCCATGAAGCTCTATGCGGCTCAGGCGGCCATGGAGGTGGCCACCGAAGCGGTACAGATCCATGGCGGCTACGGCTACATGCGCGAATCACGGGTGGAACAGCTGATGCGCGACGCCAAGATCCTGCAGATCTACGCGGGCACCGACGAAATGCAGATCATCGCCATCGCCCGGGATTTACTGGGGCGCGTGTAAGCGTTTGACCACGGGATCTGTAATCATTCCGCCTGGCGCAATGTCAGCATATTGACCATTGCGCCCAGCAAAATGGTTTTTGTGGTCTTCATCACACTCTGGGTTGCAGCGTACACTCAACCATTATTCGTAGTAGGGACTGGGGAATCAGTCTGGGTGGTTGAAATGTTAGTACGCTATAGGGCTGATTTCGCCGCAGTTGCCCTGGTGTTGGCGGTGTTTTCCATTCAACTGGGTCTGTTTTTCTACAGCGACGGCCTGACAACCTGGCTGGCCATGCTGGCGCTGTTGCCGTTACAGGTCTCTTGTGGCGCCATCTGCCACAACCATCACCATGTCAATGTGTTCATCAAAAAACCGCTGAACCGACTGTTCGAGTGCATCCTCTACCTCCAGACCGGCACCAGCCCCCTGAGTTGGACCCTGCATCACAATATCGGCCACCATAAGCACTATCTGGAGCCGGAACAGGACCCTTCGTCCTGGCAGCAAGCGGATGGCTCGCTAATGCCCCGCTGGCGCTATGTGCTTATCAATACGCTCAAGGTCTATCCGGAAATCCATCGTATCGGCAAGCGGCATCAACAGCTTTACCGGCGCTTTCTGCGTCTGTTAGTACTTGCAAACATTCCGTTGCTGCTGGCGCTGCTCCATGACCCGCGCAACGCGCTGATCCTCTTCATTCTGCCAATGGCGGCCATGCTGTTCATGCTGCTGGACAACACCTACGGCCAGCATGCCGGCACCGGTTTCGAGGACCACTATCACGCTTCGCGCAATGTGGAGCTGAAGCGCTATAACCTGCCATCCTGGAACCTGGGCTACCACACCGCACACCATATGCTGCCCGGGATTCACTGGAGCCAGCTACCGGCACTGCACGACAAGATCCGCCATCGTATCCCTGCGCACCTGATTACCGACAACATCCTGCTGCAGTGGGAACCCGCCCGCCAGCAACGAGGAGGATTGCCCTCATGATACGTGGCCTGCTTGTCTGCCTGATCATGGGCTGCGCCGCCATCGCCCGGGCGCAGGACTGCTACTACTACTGGGTGCACCAGTGCATCGAGGTGGTTGATGCCAGCCAGAGACAGCTGCAACAGTATGTACTGATCTCCCCGGCGGTGAACTATCTGCAGGCTGAAGACCAGCAATGCAGCGAGGCCGTGGCTGAGCGCCAGCAAGCCATCGCCGCTGAACTACTGGCTGGCGTCAACCAGGCCGCCAGCAAGATCAGCGCCTGCCAGACTCCCATCACGGAACTGCCCGCGCGGGTCTACGACAAACCCCACCAGGCCACCTGGCACTACAACCGCAGCCGTAAGGCCAGCCCACAGAAAACCGTGATTCCTCTGGCAGGTTTACCGATCCTCTGATAATAAGCCTTGAAGATCACTGCCAATCGCTGCACATCCGGCAGGGTGTGCTATGATCGACGGGCTTTTTCCATCCGGGGCTAATAATGAAAACAATCAAAACTGCCGCGTTACTGCTCTGTACCCTACTGCTCGCCAGCTGCCAGAATCTGCAAGGCGACAGGCAGGGGGATTACTACTTCTCTCCCGCCGGCGCCTATATTCTGGACATGAGCATCAATACCTTCCGGGGTGAAGTGGTGCTTGATGAACGCTGCGACCGCCATGGTGGCTCCACCACCTTCTGGGACGGTAGTGGGCGTCTGTTCCGCGTGGATTATCTGAGCGCGGAAAACCATCCGATGATCCAGGCACCACGATTTGCCTCCGATCTGACCCTGCTAAACCTCACCCTGAACAGTTACCTGCGTGAGGTGGTGGCCAAGGCCCCCATGATCACCAGTGCGGAAGCCTCCTACCGGGAATTCCTGGAAGACGCCGATCCCCGCGCCCTGTTCGCCATCATTGGTATCAATGTGGATGCCGCCCAGGTGAAAGACAGCGAGGCGGAAAGCGGCACGTACTACTACGGTTTCATGCTGTTCAAGCGTGGCGACCGCATCTATGTGCTTCAACACCGCCAGCCGGTACTGATGCCCGAAAAGATGAAGGCGGTGCTGCTTCACCTGGCCGACGGCATGGAAATCCCCGGCCGCGTCCGCGACGACACGGACATGGAAAAACTGCGCCGGCTATTGAAGAAAATGGCCCCCGGCGGCACCGATGGTGACCCAGTCCGACTCTGCGAACCGGCCTGAAAACATTAGCAAGTTGAAAGTTGCAACGAGCAACGGGCTTGGTGTGTACTGGATAGGCAGAAACCCGCGCTTCGTGACAATGGCGCGGGTCCTATGCACTTCGGGAAACAGCACCAAAAACTGACTTTTGGGTTTTCGCTGTTAACTATTCACTATTCACTATTCACTATTCACTATTAACTGCTGCTATGACTTCCCTGACAACACAGAGCTGCGAAGCATGCCGGGCTGACGCACCCCGGGTAACCGACCAGGAACGCCAGGAGCTGCATCCTCAAATCCCTGAGTGGATTCTGGTAGAGGAAGACGGCATCGAGAAGCTGCAACGGCACTTCTCGTTCAAGAATTTCGTCGACGCCCTGGCTTTTACCAATCAAGTTGGCGAGCTGGCCGAAAATGAGGGCCATCACCCGGCCATCCTCACCGAGTACGGCAAGGTGACCGTCACCTGGTGGACCCACAAAATTGGCGGCCTGCACCGCAATGACTTCATCAGCGCCGCCAAGACTGACGCGCTCTAAGCAAGCCTCAAGCTGCAAGCCACAATGCGAATCTGGCTTGCAGCCAATCGAAAACGTCCACCCCGCGCCCCAGACTTGGATAACGCAAAGGCCAAAGCCAAGGAACTTTTTGGCCTTACCCTATCCAACCAGCGTAGCTTGTAGCTTGTAGCTTGTAGCTTGTAGCTTGTAGCTTGTAGCTTGTAGCTTGTAGCTTGTAGCTTGTAGCTTGTAGCTTGTAGCTTGTAGCTTGTAGCTTGTAGCTGCCTTTGACCATTTCCTCCACCGCCATGATCAAAACGGCTTGCGGCAACCGTGCCAGCCTTTGCTAGCATTCTTCTCAACCGTAGGAGAAACAGCATGGCCCTTTCCGAAGAACAGAAAACCCTGATCAAAGCCGCCAGCGACAAGACTTTTCCGTTTGTAGAGCGCTGCGGGGTAAAGACCCTGGATGTGGAGCGGGGCTACTGCAAGATGGTGATGCCTTTTGAGCCCAACATTAACCATGTTGGCATCATGTATGCGGGCGCCCTCTACACCATCGCCGAATTGCCCGGCGGAGTGATCTACCTGACCTCCTTCGACACCAAGCGCTGCTACCCCATCGTCAAGGACATGTCGATCCGCTTCCGCCGCCCGGCTACCACTGATATCACGGTGGAGGTCTCCCTCAGCGAGGAGGAGATCGCACGCATCGAAAGGACCACCGAAGAGGTGGGCAAATGCGACTTCGAATGGGATGTAGAGTTGAAGGACGCCAATGGCGAGGTGGTCGCCATCACCCACAACGTCTATCAGATGCGCAAGATCGGCGCGTGAGTTGAGTTGCAATCTTCAACGCGATTTAAGGTGTAATGCATAGTGACCGCAAGAGGCCGCGCCTAAAATAGGCGCGGCCTCTGAGAAGCAAAACAAGGCTGCCCTGCATTCGCATAGCAGCTTGCCGCTTTGTTATTTCCTGCTAAATTCCTGCACCGCATCGATAAAGACACCCGCATTGGCCGGATCCACCTGCGGCGTAATGCCGTGCCCCAGGTTGAAAATATGCCCGGGATGGTCACCGAAATCCGTCAGGATGCGTTTTACTTCCGCACGAATGGCATCCGGAGACGCATACAGCACCGCCGGGTCCATGTTGCCCTGCAGGGCCACTTTCTTACCGACGCGGCGACGGGCCTCGCCGATATTGATGGTCCAATCCAGGCCCAGGGCATCACAGCCGCTCTCCGCCATGGACTCCAGCCACAGCCCACCGTTCTTGGTGAACAGGATCACCGGCACCTTGCGGCCTTCGTGGTCGCGAATCAGGCCATCGACGATCTTCTGCATATATTTCAGCGAGAACTGCTGGTAGGCCTCGGCGGACAGGGCGCCGCCCCAGGTATCAAAGATCTGTACCACCTGGGCACCATGACGAATCTGGGCATTCAGATAGGAGGTGACCGATTGCGCCAACTTATCCAGCAGGGCATGAGCCAACTCTGGCTGGCTGTAGACCATGGCTTTGAGATGACGAAAGTCCTTGCTGGAGCCGCCCTCCACCATATAGGTGGCCAGGGTCCAGGGGCTGCCGGAAAAGCCGATCAGGGGAATCCGGCCATTGAGTGCGCCGCGGATGGTGCTGACCGCCTTCATCACATAACCCAGATCGCTTTCCGCATCCGGGATCGGCAGCGCCGCCACGTCGGCTTCGGTGCGCACTACCTTGCGGAATTTCGGCCCTTCCCCGGTCTCGAAATACAGCCCCAGGCCCATGGCATCGGGAATGGTGAGAATATCGGAGAACAGAATGGCGGCATCGAGCGGGTAACGCTCCAGCGGCTGCAGGGTGACCTCACAGGCCAGATCCGCATTCCGGCATAGGTCCATGAACGAGCCCGCATGCTCACGGCTGGCACGGTATTCAGGCAAATAGCGACCAGCCTGGCGCATCATCCACACCGGCGTCTGATCCACAGACTCACGGTTGAGGGCACGGAGAAAACGGTCGTTCTGTAGAGGAGCGAAGGTCATGAGAGATCCTTTGGGTCTGACGCCGCAACGCTGTGGACGGCGCCCTGAAACAATCGGCAATAGCCGGCAACTTTACCCTATTCAGCCCGGTGTGCGCATAACAAAAGGGCCCGCATTGCGGGCCCTCCGTGTCACACTTTCGGCTTTCTTACACGTCCAGATAATCGAGAATGCCCTTGGCCGCTTCGCGCCCTTCCCAGATGGCGGTCACCACCAGGTCGGAGCCACGCACCATATCGCCACCGGCAAAGATCTTCTCGTTGCTGGTCTGGAACGGGAATTCCTGTTCTTCAACAGCCTGAACACGACCGGAATCGTCAGTGGTCACATTCTTGGGCTCGAACCAGTCTGCGGGGCTGGGACGGAAACCGAAGGCCACGATGACCGCATCCGCCGGCAGAATTTCCTCACTGCCCGGGATCGGCTCGGGACGACGACGACCATTGTTGTCAGCCTCGCCCAGCTTGGTTTCCACCACTTTCACACCAGTGACCTTGCCATCTTCACCCACGACTTCAATGGGCTGACGGTTGAACAGGAACTGCACGCCTTCTTCCTTGGCATTCGCCACTTCCTTGCGGGAGCCAGGCATGTTCTCTTCGTCACGACGATAGGCGCAGACCACGCTGTCCGCCTGCTGGCGAATGGAGGTGCGGTTACAATCCATGGCGGTGTCACCACCACCCAGTATCACAACACGCTTGCCCTTCATGTCGATGAAGTCAGCCGGGTCTTTCTCGAAACCCAGGTTGCGGTTGGCATTGGCCACCAGGAACGGCAGCGCTTCGTGCACGCCATCCAGATCCTCACCCGGGAAACCACCCTTCATGTAGGTGTAGGTGCCATGCCCATGAAGACGGCATCGTAGTCGGCCAGCAGTTCATCAATGGTGATGTCCTTGCCCACTTCCACGCCCAGGCGGAATTCCACGCCCATGCCTTCAAACACTTCACGGCGCTTGGCCATGACCGGTTTTTCCAGCTTGAACTCGGGAATGCCGAAGGTCAGCAAACCGCCGATTTCCTCGTAACGATCGAAGACTACCGGCTTCACACCGCTGCGAACC
>NZ_JBNPEC010000085.1:0-7160 GCF_051117345.1 Alcanivorax sp. | reverse complement strand
TTTTCCTCTTCTCCCCCCCTCCCCTCACCCCCCCATTCCCTTTCCATTATCCCCCCCTTTACAACCTTCATTCTGTTTCTATTCATTTTTGTTCCATCATCCCTTTGATTGTCCGCATCCCTGGATTGATCCACTTTACGTGCAGGCCCTACAACAGACGGATCTACAGGAACCACGCCCACGGAAAGCGAAAGCCCATCTGATCCGCCAAATTGGGGCAAATGGCACGTTGCACAGGCAACATCAAAACCGCCGGAAAGGGTTTGAGAAAAAAACAGCACCTGCCCCAGCTTCACAAGGGAATCCTCACTGGGCTTGATTGGCTGGAGATTCCTTGGCGAAGCAGGGTCACCCGTCAACACATGCGCCTTCATTTCTTCAAAAAGCGCAGCGTCAAGCGGCTCAGGTTCAGGTTCAGGCTCGGGCTCGGGTTCCGGCTCAGGCTCAGGCTCAGGTTCCGGGGTTGGATCGGGATTGCTAGTGTCATTCCCGCCTGCAGGAGCACCTCCGCTGGACCCACCGCCGCCCCCGCAGGCACTTAGCAGAAACAGGGAAAGGAATACTGCAAGGATGGCTTTCATGTTTGCTTTTACCCGTCTTCTGTAAGCACAGAACCTGTGCCCGCAGGGAATCAATCCAGTTGAGGTTTGAGTGTCAGGGTGGCGCCCCAGTGACCACTCGGAATGGCAATTTTACCAAGGTTATCACCACTGAAAGAAACGTCATTAATGACGAGCGGTTGCCCCGCAGCGCCGCCCGGCAGGGAAGAACCGGATACAGCGTCGTTAAGCCGGCCCGCCGCGGTCTGCCCGATCAAAATATCATTATCGATACGAAGCGCAGGCCGTGAGCCCGGAGAAATTTCTCCTACTCCGCGTAGATCCACAACGCCATTGGTAAAAGCAATATCCCCTCTGATATCGGCAAGACGGATTTCCACATCCCGCCGATTGGGCTCAGCCAGGGCAATATAACTACCACTGCCACTGGCCAGGGTATTAACGCCGGCAACCTGAAAATCAGGGTCATTCAGATCGCCAAGGCGCATAGCCAGGCTGTAACCAAGAAAGTTTTGGGGTTCACCCGCAGGAACCGAGACTGCGGGGTCGGATGGGGAAAAACGAAGGTTAATCAACCCTTCCAGATTAGTATCAAAGAACAAGCCTTCGACAGACTCGTTAGCCGCTGCCAGGGTTGAACCACCAAAAGTCCCTCTGAAATTCAGGCGCGCCTGGTGAGAGAGCAGGTCCAGACCACCACTATAAAGACCTTCCGGTGCGAGATCGTCGATGGGTTTCAACCAGAAACGCATGTCATTGGCGCCAATCAGAAGATTGGAACTGAGAAAGCCGATACCGACACCATCCGTTTCAAACTCGGTATCCGCAATCAGGAAATGGCTGCCCTGCTCCCAGTTCATTCCCTGCTGATCCATGGCATTAAAAGTTTGTGACATGATCAGCAGGTCAATGATCAAGCCGGCATTATTGTCCGCCGGGTTACCACCCGGATACAGATAAATATTGCCATCGATGTTAGCCAGAGAATAAATAAGGCCCCAGTTGAAATCACGGGTAACTGTTCCATTTTCCACCAGGCGTACGGCATTGGAATTAGACAGGAGGTTACCGTTGCGGACCAGAACCGCCAGACCATCAGCGCCGCTGACAGCTCCAGCGACAGTGCCATTGGTATCAGGGTCAAAGTACTGGAGATGGCCTGGCGCCAGGTCAAGCAACTGCTGGCTAGCCAGGCTGCAAGCAGAACCAACGGAACCAGGGCCTGCATTACTACCACCGAAGCACAAACCACCTGGAACCTGATTACCATTCAGTGAATCCAATGCCACCAATGGGAAATCCATGCCATATGGGTTACCGGCGAAAGCGCTCCAGTCACTTAATTCGATTTGAACACCACCGCCAACTTCACCTAATACCCAGCGGAAGTGCTCATCGCCGTTGGCCGTATCGTCGCTATTTATATAGTTCCAGCGCGCACTCATGGTCAGGCCGTCTGAAGGATTCGCCCAATCATTGCCATCCCAAATACCTCTTCCGCGCCAGATGAGGTCAACATCAGAAACGCCACCACTCCAACCGAAGCGTAGCAACGAGAGCTCATCATTGTTGACTACAAAGCCGTCGGCACCTCTGTCGTACTGCCAATCCGCTTCCAGTCGAAGGTCGATTCTGTCTGCCTTGTGAATCAGCCCGCCCCCCATACCATAGGGATCGTCCGCCGCAGCAATAATGCCAAGGTTGCCATTAACGAAGTTCCAGCGAGCTTCAAGGTTATTGAATAAAAGAAAGGGATCAGCCTGCAGCTGCTGGTAGAAGAAGCGACTATCTGAAAGTGCCGCCTGCATGGACGCACCATTGTCGCTGGCATTCAGGAACCCCTTCAAATTCACATAACTGAGCTGGCCATTACCATCCAGAGCAAACCGCCCGTAGGAGCGCGTTTCATTGTTATCGAGGCCCACTTTAAAAGCTTCTGCAGACAAACGCATATTGGATAACGACAGTGTAACGCCAGTGCTTGGAGCACCGGTGGGAGAAACGCTACCCACATCCAGACTGGTACCGATGGTAAAGTTACCACCGACATTTCCCATGTTATCAACGCCCTGCAACTCAAGATCCTGAAGATAAAACCGGCTTTCGTTAATTGTGCCTGTATCGGTCCGCCATTCCAGCCGATCTGCAGAGGCCATCGTCCCGGACCATTCAACGGACAAACCGTCCTGTGCCTGCACGGCAGAAAGCTGGCCATCATCCATTGATTCCATTGCCAGAGCTGAAACCGGCAACAGAAAAAGGGTCCTGATTGTTATTCGTGCTCTGATGGAGAACATTATAAGGTAACCCTTTAGCAGAACATTGACGAGCCAAAGCAGTTATCAGGTGCTCGCTGACCCAGCTCAATATTTTCCAGTGGAATACCCGGCGGTGACAGAGCATTAAGCCCTTCAAACAGCCCGAAACTTTGCTCTTCCGCAACCAGATCGAGCACCTTCAGCTCTGGCACATTAAGCCACCAACCCGCATTGGAAATCGGGTTATAATCTGTCTTGTCAAAGGTCGGGAATGCAACCTGCTCTCTCTGAAATGAGAGACCGAACTCAGGGCTCTCATCCAGCACAAAACCATGCACGAAGCGCAGATCCTCGATAACCTGCGCGTACGCTTCTCCTGCAATAGCGCCCGCAAGACCACCTTCCAGCCTTAATTCCAGGTTAGGTATTCTTAATTCATTCAACCGTGTACCGGTGACATCAACAAACAACCTATCATTATCTGCACACAGGCTATTGTTAGAGGTGCGGCCAAAACAGGTATTACTGTCACCCGAAAAAGTCACATTAATGGGGACTGTTCCGGACAGCTCAGTCCCGATCGCACCTGAAAGCCGATTGATACCGGAATGGCAAGCCAGTGCACCAGCACCAATATTGTCGTTGCAAACCCCTCCATGCTCCTGATTTGTCTGGCCTGACGGAGAGCCATCCGGGTTAAGGTAATCACGTCCCACCCCGAAATAGCCATCGGCTGTTTGCGACCCAATCTTGATGCCCGCGACTTCGCGTTGTGAGCCACTGCCATCATTCCGGACCGCAATTTCAATAAATGGTCTGGTAAGGACAAAGTTACTGGTTACAGGATCACCGGGACCATTACGCAGATCGTTAAGGCCCATCAGACGCACAAAATCCATATCAATATCACAAGCACCCGGTGCAATGGTGTCGTTAAAGCCTCCACAGCCAAGCTGGAGTTTGTCGATGTTTGCGTTTAATGCCAGCTCAACATCCAGCCCCATTCGATAGAAAGTAAAATCCGTTGGGCTACCTGCGGCGCCGGTTGGATCAATTTTATCTGAGACAAACAACGCCTGGCCGGTAACCTGGGAAAGCTGATCTTCACTCATAGGCTGGAGGCCGGGGTACTTTGCCATTTCACTCTGCAAGGTCAACTCTTTCGCGCTGTTCGTCTCATCGGAAAGCAAAGCTATTGCCTGTGAACAGGAAAGGACTGCTGCTACCAAGAAAAGAGATTGGGCTACGATTGTTATACTATTGTTTTTCATCATCATCTCAGAAACCGTACAGCTGAATACCGCCATCGATATCTATGCGGGCAATATCGGTGACCGTATCGCCGATTGCCAGCCCCAGGAACGATCCACCATTATCGTTAGCTGGAAGAAAACCCTCGGGGCCGAATTGTACCGCCGCCCGGCCAATATTCAGCCGCCACTCAATGTCCGCATTGAAGCCAGCGGTTTCAGGAAAGGTCAGCAGCAAAGCCAGGCTATCATTAGGGGTACAATCATTCGGAAGCAGGCAGTTGCCGCTTTGGTCCTCGAACCGGGAAGGGTTGGCAAAAGCGCTCGACAGTGCAGGTAGACGGCTGCCGTCTAGCTGCAGATCGTTAAACCGGAGCACGCCGTACATATCCTTCAATACCAACCATTCACCACCTGTGGCATCCCGGTTGGCAAACTGCAATGCCAAATTACAGGGGTTAGCCAGGCCCTGGCAGTTATCCACTGAAGCGAGCGCATTTCCATCACTGTCCGCATTGACCCGGAATTCAAGATCCAATGCGACGCCTTCCTGACCTGTCACATTGGCCATCTGTGAATCTTCAAGTTTCTCCATGCCTAAAACCATGCCTGGCATTAGGATTAAAAGCGCCACGAGAAAAAATAGTCGCTTAACCGGAAGATTCAACATAAGTGATTCTCTCAATTTGCTGACCCCAAGCTGGTAATCCGCATATGCTGAATAGCCAACCCCTGAATTCGTGCAGTACCTAAATTAATTGCATTTACTTCAACTCTTGGGGAGACACTTGTTAATACTGCTGGCGCTGTTGATGGATCAGGCGGATTCGGGTTTGAAGGTTGGAGCATGTCGCAACCACAAAAAAAACCACACTCGCCTACCGATGTCACCACAGAATGATGCTACTCTCTCTTTCTATGAAACCATCATTTTGATTATTCTGAACAAGCCAAGTAGAAGCATCATTCCTGCCAACAAATGAAATGCCCTGCGCTTCAGCTACTTGCTGCCTGGAATAAGGGGAAGTGATATCACCTGAACTCAATTCTACAGTTACTTCACTAGCGATACCGGTATAACTATTGCACTCCTCATCCCTGCTTCCTCCACAAATTGGGCCGGGAAAATTCAGTGCGTTAATTGTTCTAGCTTCCAGCGTGAGAGTTTGAGGGTTGCTTGAATCATAACCAGGACCAGAAAATCTTATCGGGCTAGCTGTACCAGACCCAGGAAGGCAATTGCTCTGCCCAGCCTGGCATGCGGGAAAATAGTCGCCCCACTCCGCATAACCATGAGTTTCGTAGTAACGATCATTCCTGTTGGTTCGCTGATAACCTTGCTGCCCGGCTACACTATAAAAATCATTGTAGGCATTAGGATCGTTCGGGATACGCGTAAGTTCGATAATAAAATTGCCATCACCGGCAACATTGGGCGCCGGGCGAACGCTATCCAGCACTATTGACTGGTAATAAAGCTGCCCGAGAGGCACATAGGCATTTACATTTGTAAAATACAGCCCCTCTTCATTAGTGAACTGGGGGACAGGGTCCGCATCAATCGCATCGCTGATTTGATTAACACTGAATCGGTAATCACCAGATAACCGACTGTGGTAAAGCAGACCAAACGTCTCGTCGGGGGAAAGGAGCTCTCCACCGCCATCAACCCGTTCCCCACGGTACTGAAATAACTGCAGGATAGGCCCTTCAATGTTGTTGGTGGCGGGATTTGTGCCTGCAATTGAGGGGGGCTTGAGGTATGTGGCGGGCTTGCCCAGAATCAGGTTCTGGTTACGCAAAGTTCCCAAGACATTGGTGATATTACCATTGGCATCTGTCTCGCTGGCCTGAATTTCACCCCAGAAAGCCCAGCGGAAATCCTGTGAATTCGAAGGCCCCAACAACTCAAGCACTGTGCGATTCACCCCGCCAGTCGAAACTCCGTTAACAACAGGGCTACCCACCCAGTCATCCCCGGCTGCATTGAGGCCCACCATCTGGCGCTCGAACACCCGCAGCACAAAAGGGTTATCGTGATTGGCATAATTATCAATGCCTTGTGAGCTTATCGGGCAACCCATGTTACTGAAGCCGTCTGCACAACTTCCCGCCCAGGTTTGCCGGCTACCCGCTGCCTCACCCGCACTCCAGCCCGAAATGCTCAGACCAAACCAACGTAGATCGCCGCGATTGAATGATGTGTCTACCCCCGGCGAACCGCCGATTTGCTCAATATAGCTGCTAGGAGCCATCTGAAAGCGAATGTCATCAAGACCGAACGCCAACCCCGCACCCTGAACTTCGGACATGGAGTCATCGCTCATTTCCTGAAGAGCTAGTACCTGGGAAGCGCCGAAGGTGAGGGCCGCTCCCAGCATCATGTGGGAAAGGGAGTTGTTGCGCCGCACTGTGACCTCTGTCTTGTTGTTATCAGTCTGGCCGTAAGGTGCTTGAGGCAGGACTGGTTACTTATGCCACAAGACTACACAGCATGATAACGCTCGACAACATGTGTTAACACAAACACTACACAGTGCCAGGTTTTAATTTTCTTTTATTTCAATATCTTATGCGCCGTAAACACATAGTTTACACATTCTATGAATATACGTGCGCCACTAAAAGAGCGGATCTGTTACAAATATGCACACTTTGGCGGGGATTGTTGATGCTTGGGGTCTGCAGGAGTTGAGCACGAATATTGAAGGTCCAGTGTAGTTCGCCATGCAAGCATAGCTCCTACGGAGGAAAGGCCTAGCCCATATGGCTTTACAGACCTACCGCGTAAGCATGTCCATGAACTCGTTGACTGGCATGGCTTCCAGCTCATCACGATCTCGGCAGAGTTCGAGAATACGTTCTGCTCGCGCTCGCGGGAAACAGGTCAGCAGGTTTCGTTGGAATTTGCTTTCCAGAACGGTGGTCCCCTCCTCCCTGCGACGCCGGTGACCAATGGGGTATTCCACTGCCACCTTGTCTGTCTGGGTGCCGTCCTTGAAGACTATCTGGATGGCATTGCCGATTGAGCGTTTATTCGGGTCGTGGTAATCCTATGAGTACTGCTTTTCTACCTGCACTGCCATCTTGTC
>NZ_JBNPEC010000233.1:0-7294 GCF_051117345.1 Alcanivorax sp. | reverse complement strand
CCAGCATCACCTGCATGTGTTTACGGTCTTCCGGGCTGATCGGGGAGAAGGGATCCATCACCGCCTTGTTTTCGCCCGCGGTGAGCACACGACGCTCTACACCCAGCTTCTCGGCGGCTTCCTGAAAACCGAAGCCGGCCATGATCACACCGATGGACCCCACGATGCTGGCCGGGTCCGCGTAGATTTCGTCGGCGGCTGAGGCGATGTAATAGGCGCCGGACGCCCCCAGATCAGTGATGGCAGCGTAGACCTTTTTCTCTGGATATTCGGCGCGCAGGCGTTGAATCGCGTTGTATACCTGATTGGACTGCACCGGCGAACCACCCGGGCTGTTGATCTTTAGAACAATCGCCTTGGTATTTTCCGCTTCGAAAGCCCGCGTCAACCCGGTAACGATCATATCCGCACTGGCATCCTGGTCCGGCGCGATCACACCGGAGACGGTCACGAAGCCCACATGGTCCTCGGTGACCTTCATGGTCTCTCCGGCCTTGCCCGGTAGCATGATATATAACAGCACGAACAGGTAAACGAACGTCAGAATCTTGAAGAAAATCCCCCAGCGACGGGATTTACGGTGCTCGTCCTGGGCCTGGCCCAGCAGTTTCTCAATGAGTTTCCACTCACGCTCATTCCCAGGACGGGATGAAGGGGGCTGATTTTCCATTTACAGACTCTCCGTAACCAGTTCAGTCGCTGCAAGCCCTAGCACTGGCAGCAGATGATGCAATCTATCAATGACAGCCAGAGGCTCACAAGGCAACAGTTTCTCAACTGGATGGGCACCATAACTCACTGCCACACGGTCAACACCGGCGGCTCTGGCCATATCCAGATCAAAGGTAGTATCGCCGACGACAATGGCCCTTTGCGCCGGCACCGCCATCTCCTCAAGCAGTTCCAGCACCATGGCAGGGTGAGGCTTGGAGTGACTTTCGTCGGCGCAACGGGAGGCATGGAAATAGCGGTCCAGTCCGGTATTGCCCCACACCCGTTGCAGCCCCTTACGGCTCTTGCCGGTAGCCACCGCCAGCTTCATCCCCGCTTCCCGTAGCCCGGTCAGCAACGATTCGGCCCCCGGATAGAGGGCACTGGGAGTAGCTTCAGCCGCAACGAAGTGAAAAGCATAGCGTTCGCGCATGGAGTCGATACCCCCGCCGTCCAGCACCGGGTAAAGGGTGCCGATGGCCTCCGGCAACCCCAAACCGATAATACCGCGCACGGTTTCATCGGGCAGTGAAGGCAGCCCCAGGTCCACCGCTGCCAGCTGCATACAGCTGACAATACGGCCGGTGGAGTCCATCACCGTGCCATCCCAATCAAAAATCACCAGATCGTAGTTCACCGGGCACCTCGCAGCGCTTTCAGGATGGCCTCGAAGTCCTCATCCAGCGGCGCGGTGATGGTCACCTTCTTACCGGTATTGGGATGCGGAAACACCAGAGTGCGGGCATGCAGACACAAACGTTTGTGACCGATACTGGCGAGCAACGCCGCCCCCTTGTCGATGCCGTACTTGTCGTCTCCCAGCAACGGAAAACCACCGAACTGGCTGTGCACGCGAATCTGGTGGGTACGACCGGTTTCCAGAGTGGCCTCCACCAGCTGCGCATCCGCCAACCGCTCCAACATGCGAAAATGGGTAACCGACGCCTTGCCCTCCCGGGACACACGGACAATACGCTCGTTGCCGTTCTGCATTTTCAGCAATGGCGCCTCCATGGTGCGCTCCTTGCCCTTGAAGCCCTGGCAGAGCAACCAGTAGCGCTTCTCTACCTCGCCGGCCTGCATCAGTCGCTGCATCTTGCGCAGGAAAGCGCGCTTGCGCGCCACCATGATCAGGCCACTGGTATCCCGGTCCAGCCGGTGCACCAGTTCCATCTCCTTTTCCGCCGGATGAATCACCCGCAGGGCCTCAATCAGCCCCAGGCTTACCCCGCTACCACCGTGCACCGCCAGGCCGGCAGGCTTGTTGAAGATGAACAGCTGATCATCCTCATAGACACAGGCCCGGCTGAGACGCTCGGTGAGGCCACTGCTGACCACCGGTGGGGCCTCGGATTCGCTGGTGCGGATCGGCGGAATACGCACCACATCACCGGTGGCAAGCCGGGTGGTCTGCCGGGCGCGCCCTTTATTCACCCGCACCTCCCCGGAACGAATGATCCGGTAGACACGGGATTTGGGCACCCCCTTGAGATGGGTGAAGAGAAAATTGTCCAGGCGTTGACCATGCCGGCCTTCGTCAATGGTCACGAAGCTGACACGGTTCGCTGCGGGGGTCTCGTCTGACATGGCGGCGATTCTATAGAAAAGCAGTTAATAGTGAACAGTTAACAGTGAATAGTTGCGCGCAAAAGCGCATTCCTACCTGAAATGACCCCAGCGAGCGCCCAACTTCCAAGCGCGGCCACATACCTATTAATGGCATATAATCGATACCGCGAAGCTATTAACTGTTAACTATTCACTATTCGTTGCCCCTTTCCTATCTGATTGATCCCCCTTGGCTTTTGCTGCTATAGTCAAGCGTCGACCTGAATATAGGCGACGGCGACGCGCAGCGAACATTCGCCGTCTGGCCCACTCCGGCATAGCCGAGAAGACAGAGCCCGCCTCAGGTCTACAATAAAGCGTTATCGCCCATTCGCAGATTGCAGTGTGGGCAAACGCTGCAGATGAACCCGTTTAAACAGCGTCCGATGACGGACCCTGAACATTAACGATGGTGGCTGCAGCGCCGGTCAAACGACCTGGAAAACAGACAGACAAGAGTTTACACATTGCTGTGTGACGACAAACCACGGCAATCGCGTGAAGCATTACAGGCTGGCCTATTGCCAGTACGATTACGCACTAAACATTGCACACAACTCGGAGAGCGGCTGACTCAGGCATAATCATCACCCAGGAAAGCGATTAAACACGCCCCGCGTGCGCCCTGCCCGTGACAAGCCTGCCAGCACTCCCCCTGGTCTGCTACCGGTTACATTCCGGCCCTGCCTCATGCCACCACAAACTTGTGGTAGCACCATGAAACGTATGCTCATTAACGCCACTCACCCTGAAGAGGTTCGGGTGGCACTGGTCGACGGCCAAAGGCTGTATGACCTAGATATCGAACACAGAACCCGTGAACAGAAAAAAGCCAACATCTACAAAGGCAAGATCACCCGGGTGGAACCGTCCCTGGAAGCCGCGTTCGTAGACTTCGGCGCCGAGCGTCACGGCTTTCTTCCCCTCAAGGAAATTTCCCGCCAGTACTTCCAGAAAGACCCGAAAGACATCCAGGGTCGCATCAACATTAAGGAAGTGATCAAGGAAGGTCAGGAAGTCATCATTCAGGTGGCCAAGGAAGAACGTGGCAACAAGGGCGCGGCCCTCACCACCTTCATCAGCCTGGCCGGTCGTTATCTGGTACTGATGCCCAACAACCCCCGTGCCGGTGGTATTTCCCGTCGCATCGAGGGCGAAGAACGCCAGCAGCTCAAGGAAGCCCTGGGCGCACTGACCATTCCCGATGAAATGGGCGTGATTGTGCGTACCGCCGGCCTGGGACGCAGCGCCGAGGAACTGCAGTGGGACCTGAACTACCTGCTGAAGTTGTGGAACTCCATCGACGATGCCTCCCAGGATCGCAAGGCGCCCTTCCTGATCTATCAGGAATCCAACGTCATCATCCGTGCCATCCGTGACTACCTGCGCAAGGACATCGGCGAAGTCCTGATCGACTCCAAAAAAGTCTACGACGAGGCCCAGGGCTTCGTGCAGCAGGTGATGCAGGACTTCCAGCACAAGATCAAGCTGTACAGCGATGAAACCCCGCTGTTCTCACGCTTCCAGATCGAATCCCAGATCGAGACCGCCTTTGAGCGCGAAGTGAAGCTGCCCTCCGGTGGCTCCATTGTTATCGATCCCACCGAAGCGCTGGTGTCCATCGACATCAACTCCTCCCGGGCCACCAAAGGCGCGGACATCGAGGAAACCGCCCTGAACACCAACCTGGAAGCGGCAGATGAAATCGCCCGCCAGTTGCGGTTGCGCGATATCGGCGGCCTGATCGTGGTGGACTTCATCGACATGGGCCCGGCCCGCAACCAGCGGGACGTGGAAAATCGCATGCGCGATGCCCTGGAGGCCGACCGCGCCCGGATCCAGCTGGGTCGCATTTCCCGCTTCGGGCTGCTCGAGCTGTCCCGGCAGCGGCTGCGCCCGAGCCTGGGGGAAACCTCCAGCATTGTCTGCCCGCGCTGTAACGGTCAGGGCCACATCCGTGATGTGAAATCCCTGGCTCTGAGCATCCTGCGCCTCATTGAAGAAGAGGTGATGAAGGAGCGCACCGGCGAGATCCAGGCCCAGGTGCCGGTGGCCGTGGCCACCTACCTGCTCAATGAAAAACGCGAACCCCTGCGCGCCATTGAAGATGCACACAATGTCCGCGTGGTCATCATCCCCAACCAGAATCTGGAAACCCCGCATTTCGAGGTGGAACGGATTCGTGATGATCAGACCGTCGCCCAGCCCAGCCACGAAATGGAACTGCTCGAAGGGCACAAGGATGCGGATATCGCCTCCGCCCAGGACACCGAGATCAAGACCCAGGAGCCGGCCGTCAAGCTGATGGCACCGGACACCGCCCCGCCGCCGCCGAAACCGGCGCCGGCACCCGCGGCCACCACTACGGAAAACCTGGGCATCCTGGCCCGTTTCTTTACCTGGCTGGCGCAGATCTTTACCAGCGAACCCAAGCAGCCCAAGGCCAAGAAGCCCCAGCCACAAGGCAAGGGTGGCCCGCGCCAGCAGAACACCCGCGGTGGTCGCGGCGGCAACAACCGCAACCGTAATGACAACCGTAGCAAGCAGGATGCTGGCAAGAGCGGCGGCAAGGGTAGCGATAGCGACAATCGCAACCCGCGCAACAAACGCCAGAATGACAAGGACGGTGGCAACCGCAAGAGCGACAACCGCCAGTCTGACAATCGCGGCGACAACCGCTCTGCAGACCGCTCCGGCGACAACAAGGACGACAACCGCAACGAACGTCGCGGCCGTAACGACAACCGTCGTAACCGCAACGACAACCGTGGCGGCGACAATCGTAACGACGGTCGCAACAATGAAGGCCGCAACGACGGTCGCAACGACAACAAGGCTGACAAGAGCGATGGCGGCAACAAGCCACGCAACAAGAAGCCCCAGCAGCAGGACAACACCGAAGGCAACAGCGACAGCAAGGGCCCCAAGGCGCCCCGTCGCAACGATGCCAAGGATGACCGTCCGCTGCGCGAACGTCAGCGTCCGGCAAAATCCGCAGCCAATGGCGACAAGCCCGCTGGCGAGCAGAAGCCCCAGCAGGCTCAGCCGGCCCGCAACGTAAAGCAGGACGACAAGCCGCAACCGACCCGCACCCCTGCCCCGCCAACGGTGATGGACAACGAAGGGCATCCGCCAGCGAAGCTGGTTCCGGCACAGGAACCGATTGCGGGTGAGCAGCCTCAGGCAGCTACAAAGGTTGAGAAAACCGAGAAAGCTGAGACTCAAAGCGCTGCCAAGCCGGCACAGCCTCAGGAAACTGCCAAAGCCGAAAAGGTAGAGAAAGAAACGAGCGCGCAAACAGCAGAGCAGCCTGCCGCCCCGGCACCGGTCGCGGAAAAGCCGCAAGCGCCGAAAGCAGAACCGCAGCCCGAGCAGCAGGTCAACGCAGA
This sequence comes from Alcanivorax sp., assembly GCF_051117345.1. Lineage (GTDB taxonomy): Bacteria > Pseudomonadota > Gammaproteobacteria > Pseudomonadales > Alcanivoracaceae > Alcanivorax. Next base: position 1,586 of record NZ_JBNPEC010000233.1, on the reverse strand, counting down.
GCCGCAAGTGAAAGCTCAGGCGGAACCGCAAGCTGAAGCGCCCGAGAAGCAGGAAGAAAAACCGGCAGCGCCAGCGCCTGCTGCCGAGAAACCCGCCCAGGAAGCTGAAGCTCCCCAGGCCGACACACCGAAAGCCACCGAGCCCAAAGCAGAGCAGCCAGCTGCACCGCAACCGGCCACAGCCGAAGCACCTGAGCAACCTGAGCCACAAGCGCAGGACACGGCCAAGGCAGACACTCCGGCCGAGGCGCCAGCTGCAGAAGCCCCAGCTCCGGCGCAAGCGGAAGACAAACCGGCCGCCAGCGAACCGGTGGCAGAAGAAAGCGACGCAGATGATGACGCCACGGTCCATGCCCGCACTGCTCCTCGTCAACCGGGCTACAAGCGCACTGCGCCGGCTCCCCGTGAAGCGGAAAAGCCGAAAGAGGCCCCCAAGCCGGAAGCCAATGAGCTACCCAGCCGGGCCACCGAGGTGAAAGCGGTACGCGCCGAAGCCAAACCCGCCGCCGCAGAAATGGGCCGGGCCAGCAACGACCCGCGCCAGCGCCGCCGGCAGCAACAGGCAGAAGCGGCAGCCGCCGCCAAAGCCGCCGAAGAGGACGCTTCCTCAGAGTCCTGAGGTAAGCTGACACTTCGCCCATAAAAAAAGCCCCGCTCATTGAGCGGGGCTTTTTTTATGGGCGCTTTCCTCCAACGGCCTTCCAAAACGTAGGCTCAGTGCACCCTACGCAATCTGTGACGGTGGTGAGAAATTCAGCGTCCGGCGTTCCGTTGCAGGAGGCTGCCTGTAGCGCGACCTTTCGCGTGCAAGCACGCGCCTACAGCGGCTCAGTTGCTCGCTTCTACGGTAGCAGGATCGGCTCCTGCTCCAGGCTGACACCGAAACGCTCCCACACATCCCGGCGCACGGCAGACGCCAGTGCCAGTACATCCTCGCTGGTGGCACCGCCATGGTTAACCAGTACCAGGGCTTGCTCACTATGCATGCCCACGGGACCCAGCCTGCGCCCCTTCCAGCCAGCCTGCTCGATCAGCCAGCCGGCTGCCAGCTTGATTCCTCCTGGCTGTTCATAGCCCACCAGGCCGGGAAAGGCCTTTTTCAGTTCACCAGCCTTTTTAATGCTTACCACCGGGTTTTTGAAAAAACTGCCGGCATTGGCCAGTACCGCCGGGTCAGGTAATTTGCTCTGGCGCACGGCAATCACCCGCTCGCGCACCGCCGCCGGTGACACATCCTCGGCAGGCAAATGACCAAAGTGCTCTTTCAGAGGCCCATAACTCACGTTACAGGCCGACACCTTGTTAAGGCGCAACTCGATACCGGTAATCACATAGCGGCCCCGGTCGCGGCTTTTGAAGCGGCTGTCCCGGTAAGCGAACTCACATTCTTCGGCGGCAAAGTGGGTCACCCGGCCGGTGGCCACTTCCATCACGGTAACCTGCTCCAACACCTGGGACAGCTCCACCCCATAAGCGCCGATATTCTGGAACGGTGCCGCACCGGCGGTGCAGGGACTCAACGACCGGTTTTCCTGCCCCTCCAAGCCCTGCCCACAGGTACCGGCCCACAACCAATCCCAGTGCAC
>NZ_JBNPEC010000201.1:0-33390 GCF_051117345.1 Alcanivorax sp. | reverse complement strand
CCTTCGAAGGTGCTCATGCCATAGAAGGAGAGGGCGACGATCATGAAGCGGATGATCGGATCCGTGCGCAACTTATGCCAGGCCCCGGACAGGTCATCAGGCCGTTGATCATGCCACCCCAGCTGGGTGCCAACAGCACAATGGAGAACGCCATGCCCACGGACTGGGCCCAGTCGGGCAGGGAAGAGTAGTGCAGGGGATGCGGGACGGCCCACATGTAAACAGCGATCAGGGCCCAGAAATGCACAATGGAAAGACGGTAGGAATATACCGGCCGCTGGGCCTGTACCGGCACGTAGTAATACATCATGCCGAGGAAGCCTGCAGTCAGGAAAAAGCCCACCGCATTGTGCCCGTACCACCACTGCACCATGGCATCGATGGACCCGGAGTAGACCGAGTAGGACTTCATCGCTGACACAGGAATGGCGATGTTGTTGATCACATGGAGCAGGGCAACCGCAATGATGAAGGCCCCGTAGAACCAGTTCGCTACGTAAATATGGGGTTGTTTACGCCGCGCAATGGTCGCAAAGAAGACGATGGCATAGGCCACCCAAACCAGGGTGATCAGGATGTCGATGGGCCATTCCAGCTCCGCGTATTCCTTGCTGCTGGTGTAGCCCATGGGCAGGGTGATGGCCGCGGCCACGATCACCGCCTGCCAGCCCCAGAAACTGAAAGCGGCCAGCTTGGGGAACGCCAGGGTGGCCTGGCAGGTTCGCTGCACCACGTAGTAACTGGTACCGATGAGGGCTGAGCCGCCAAAGGCAAAGATTACCGCGTTGGTGTGCAGTGGCCGTAACCGGCCGAAACTGAACCAGGGTAACTCGAAATTGAGGACTGGCCAGGCAAGCTGGGCGGCGATGATTACCCCCACCAGCATCCCCACAATCCCCCATACAACCGACATGATGGTGAATTGCCGTACCACCGTGTAGTTATAAGTTGGTGAAACCGCTGAGTTTTCCATGTACGTTCCCTTCCGAATGATGCGCCGGGAGACGATACCAAGCGTGTTCTGCGACTATCTTGATATAGATCAACTACGCCGTTCGTAACCCTGGGACAAAATGTCTCACCCATCCTTGGATAGGCGCACTATCTTTGTGGTCACTTTTTGCGCAGCCGTCAACCGTCGGAAGGAAACGTTGCTGATTCAGGCCCTCTTTTGGAAAAGTGAAAGCACCAGCGCAGTAAGCGCCGGCAGGAAAGTAATGGTCACAATGGCGGTGCCGAGTAACCCGAACAGGACAATCGCCCCGACACCCCGATAGAGCTCAGTGCCCTCACCGGGAATCAGCACCAGCGGCGCCAGCCCACAAACCGTGGTGATGGTGGTCATGGCGATGGGGCGCAACCGTGAAGCTACGGCCTCGCTCACTGCGTCCACGGCACTCATGGCATTATCGCGGAAGTTCAGCGTCGCCTGATGCACGATCAGGATCGGATTATTCACCACAGTACCCATCAGAATCAGAAAGCCGAGCATGGTGATCATGTCGAACGGCTGGGTAAGTGGTGGCAGCCCCAGTACAGGCAGTAATGCACCCACACCGTTCATCATCGCCAGGCCCAGCAGGCCGCTGGCAATTCCAAGCGGAATCGTGGTCATGATCAGCAGCGGAAAACCCCAGTGGGTGAAAATGGCCACCAGCAACAGGTAAACCAGCATCAGCGCCACGACATAATTGCCGGACAGGGATTCCTGGGTAGCCTGCAACTGGTCGCTGGCGCCGGACAGGGTGATGCTGATGGTATCCGGAATCTCGCCGGCATCACGCAGTTGCTGAATCATGCCACGCACCCGGCTGACGCCGGTTTCCAGCGCCACGCCCCGGGGCGGGATGATATTCAGGGTGACCGTACGCCGGCCGTTGACCCGTCGTACCACACTGGTGTCTACGGTTTCTTTCAAGGTGGCCAGGGACGACAGTGGCACCGTCGCACCGATTGGCGTATGGACCGGCAAGCCGGGGAGGGCAGCCAGTTCCGGTCGGGTGCCGGTACGGTGGCTGTAGGCATAGATGTCGATCTTGTCGTCACCCAGGAAAAACTCATCTAGATAGGCGCCATCGGTGAGCGCGGCCACGGTAAAGCCCAGATCTTGCGTGGAAAACTGGACTTCGGCGGCACGGTTCCAGCGCGGATGGACCTCGATCAGCGGTTGGGCCAGGGACAGGCTGGCGGGCTGGGACTGGATGCGTGGATTATCGAACACCTGTTCGGCCTCGCGCTCCAGCCGTGAGGCCACTGCGTAGATTTCCGCCAGATCCGCCCCGGCCACATCCAGCGTCACGCTGCGGGTACCGCCGTCGTTACTGGAAATGATCGATCCGCGAGCCGCAAAGGCGCCCATGCCCGGGTAGCGCTGATAGACCTCGGTGATGGCATCCATCATCGCTTCCATATGTGCCGGGTCCACCGGCTCGGCGATGATGCGCAGACGTTCCGCATCCACGCCCATGTTCACATACTTCATTGGCGGCATAGCCAGTTCGCCAGAGTCGTAGTCCGCCGGATTGGCACCCACCAGCGGCAGGAATTCTGCTTCCACTTCGTCAGCAATGGCCTCCATGGTGCTGAGGTTATAGCCCGGCGGCGCATTCATGCTGGCAAAGGTTTTCGGCTCCTCACCCTCCGGCAGATATTCCGCTGGCGGCGTCAGGAACAGCACAATAGCGCCACCTATCAATACGGTTGCCAGCAGGGTGGTTACTTGCCGGGGGCGGCTACTGGACAGGCGATCGGAAAGGCGGTGCAGGGAGGTCATCCAGCGGCTGTGCTGACCGTCATGGGCTACCACCGCACTGAAGTCCAGCCGGGCGGAGAGGGTGGGAATCACCGTCATCGCCACCAGCATGGAAACCAGAATCGAAGCGGACACAGCGATAGCGATATCGGAATAGAGCTGGCCGGCCTCTTCCTGAATGAACACCACCGGCAGAAATACCAGCACCGTGGTCATGGTGGAGGCGAACACCGCCGGCCATACCTTCTGGATGCCGCTCACCGCCGCGCGAAAGCGATCCAGCCCCTTGCGCCGTTCCGTTTCGATGCTTTCCAGCACCACGATGGAGTTATCCAGTGTCATGCCGATAGCAAAGGCGATACCCGCCAGGGAAATCACATTAACGGTGCGCCCGGCCAGCAGCAGGCCCAGAAATGCGGCAATGGTACAGATGGGAATACCGATCACGCCCACGGCGGTGATCTTCACCGAGCGCAGGAACAGGAACATGACCAGGGTGGCAAACACCGCACCGATGGCCAGATTGGTCCACACGTTGGCCACCGAGGCTTCCACGTAGCGGACATCATCGGCGATTAGCGCTATACGCATGCCGGCCGGCTCCAGCACCTCGCGGTTGATCTGCTCCACCTGATCGAACATGGCGTACTTGATGTCGATGACATTGGAGCCGGTTTCCCGGCGCACCGCCAGGCTGATTACCGGCTCGCCATTTACCCGTGACAGGCTGCGAACCGGGAAGTGGTCCAGAACCACCGTGGCCACATCCCCCAGGCGCACCTGGGAGTCACCGCTACGGACCAGAATCAGTTCATTAAGGCTGTCGATATCCTTGAAGCGACCCACCGTGCGCAGCAGGTAACGCCGTTTGCCGCTTTCCAGCTCGCCGCCAGACACATCCCGGTTGCGCTCACGCAGGGCATCCCTTACATCCACCACACTGAGCCCGAACTGGGCCAGTTTCTGGGCATCCAGCAGCAACTGAACTTGCCGTTCAGCGCCGCCGCGCACTTCTACCTGTGATACCCCGGCCACGCTCTCCATGCGTGAGCGGACTTCATCGTCGATGAAGTCCTGCATCATATCCATGTCGAGCCCGCGAGGATTATCGGGCAGGGGAGAGACGCGGTAATACATGAAGGCGTTGCTGGAAAATGAGCTGGACAGAATGCGCGGCTGGTCCACGTTGTCGGGATAGGCGGGGACCTGGCTGAGGGCATTATTCACTCGGATCAATGCGTCGGTGATGTCCACGCCGAAGGGGAATTCCAGCTCGATTTCTGCCTCGCCGCTGCCGGCGGAGGAGGTCATCCGTCGCAGGTTGGGAAGGTTGCGCAGGTATTCTTCCTGCTCGATGAGGATTTCCTTTTCCACATCCTGAGGGGTGGCGCCGGGCCAGCTTGTCACCACGGAAATGGTGCGCACTTCCAGGTCCGGTATCATCTGTACCGGAATGCGCAGTGCGGCGAGAACGCCGAGGAGGGTGATGATAAGCACCACGACGGTCATCAGGGTGCCATGGCGGACGATCTTGTCGAACATCAGTCCACCACCCGGATCTTGTCACCCTCGCGCAGACTTTCATTGCCGCGCACGACCACGCGATCACCACGCTTCAGACCGTCGAGAACGGAAGCCTGTGGTGATTGGCCTGACGCGACTTTGACTACCTTGCGTCGTGCAACCAAGTCATCGCCGTCGCTTTCCGCAAGCCAGACCGTGACATTACCCTGACTGTCGCGGAGCAGGGCGTCCCGGGGAACCGTGGGGCTGGCATCCGCTGATAGCATCTCTAGCCGGCCATTAATCGCCATCCCCGGAGTCAGGCCCTTCTCGTCAATACTGGCCCGCACCGTAAAGGTTCTCGCCGTGGGGTCGTTAACCGGCACAATGGCGGTGATTTCAGCGGCCATGGGCTTGTCGTTTTCGTCTTCCAGCCAAACATCGATAGCGGTATCCCGCGACAGCTGCGGGAAATAACGCTGTGGTACGGCAAAATCCGCATGCAGATCATCGCTGCCCACCAGCTCGAACACGGTGGCACCGGGTGTGAGCCATTCGCCCACCTCGGTGAGTTTTGCGCTGATCACACCACTGAAAGGGGCTCGCAGGGTATGCCGCTTGAGCAGTGCCTGTTGGCGTGCCACCTCAGCTTGACTGGCCGCCAGGGATGACTTGGCCACCTGAACCTCGGATTCCAGGCTGCGCACCTCACTGGCGGCGATGCTACGCTTGGCTACCAGGCTGTTGGCTTCTTCAAGACGCCGGCGGGCATCGGCCAGGGTGGCCTGTTGCTGCTGATAATTGGCCCGGGTGCGTTGCAGTTCCAGGCGATTCAGTTCCGCATCCAGCTCAATCAGCGGCGCACCGGCGTCCACCTGATCGCCGATGTCCACGAGCAGTTTGCTCACCAAACCGGATACCGACGCGGACAGTCGGGCGGCACGATCAGCCACCAGGGTGCCGTTCACCAACAATACATCCTGGGAGCGCGACAAATTCACCGTAGCCACGGATACGGGTTTGCGATCATCCGCCAGTGAAGGAACGGCGACTGACAACAGCAAAACAACCCGGAAGAGAAAGTGAGATGGCAGGGACAGTGACGACATACGTGTCCTTGTTGGTTATTTTCAGGTTTAGTATCGGCCGAAGTTTAGCAGGGACAGAGGCAATCCCGGGTGAAAAGCAGAGCAAGCATTGTATGGGGCTACCTCAGGATCGGATCAAGTGTGACTACACATAATGTATATTATGTTAAATAGAGGATATCCCGATAATAACTGTCTGGCACAGATAAGCCCATACCAATGATTGCCCCTTTTCAATTCCAGCGGCCTCGACAAGAGCCCGGAGTATTTGCCCACTCAGATTTCTGACCGACTGCCGCGCTGCAAGCTTGCCTCACGGCGGTCAAGTACGCTTTCATGGGATTATCGATGAGCACCAAGGGAGCACTCTCATGGGCCGCGAGTATCACGACACATCGCATCATGGTCACAGGCTTGCGACCAGACTGCTGCTGTGTGTGCTGCTGGCGTTCTTGTTTCTGCTGGCTCCGGCTTCCCCTGCTCAAACTGCATCCTCTTCCGGCTCTTCTCCTTCATCAGTCTGGGTAATGACCCTGGACGGCCCCATCGGGCCGGCGCTTAGTGACTGGTTTGTGCGTTCTCTGGAAGATGCCAATCAGGCCTCGGCCGGCTTGTTTGTCTTGCAGCTGAATACACCGGGCGGCCTTGATAGCGCCATGCGCGACATGATCCGTGCCATTCTCGACAGCCAGGTGCCAGTCGCCACCTATGTGTCACCCAGCGGCAGCCGGGCCGCCAGTGCCGGCACCTATATTCTCTACGCTTCCCATATCGCCGCCATGGCGCCGGCCACCAATCTGGGCGCGGCGACACCGGTACAGATTGGTGGCGGCGGCGGACTGCCCTCGCCCTCCTCGCCTGATTCTGATGACAGCGGTGAAAACAGCGAGCAGACAACGTCCAGCTCCGACAGCGCCTCGGCCTTGCGCCGCAAGCAAGTGAACGACGCGGTGGCTTATATCCGTGGCCTGGCGGAATTGCGTGACCGTAACGCCGACTGGGCGGAAAAGGCTGTCCGGGAAGCGGTGAGTCTGTCGTCCAGTGCGGCGCTCGAACAAGGTGTGATCGACCTGAAGGCAACGGACCTTGCTGACCTGCTCACACAACTGGATGGCCGGGAGCTGAGCTGGGATGGGCAGTCAGTCACTCTGGCCGTGGCCAACGCCCAGCAGCATCTCGTTGAAAAGGATTGGCGCACTGACTTTCTGGCGATTATTACCGACCCGAGCATTGCCTACCTGATGTTGCTGGTGGGCATTTACGGTCTGGTGCTGGAGTTCTCCAATCCCGGCATGGGCGTGCCCGGTGTACTGGGTGCCATTTGCCTGCTGCTGGCGCTCTACGCCCTGCAGATGTTGCCGGTGAGTTATGTGGGCCTGGGGCTGGTCTTGCTGGGTACTGTGCTGGTGGCCCTGGAAGCCGTGTCGCCCAGTTTCGGGGTGCTCGGCATCGGTGGTGTCATTGCCTTCGTGATCGGCTCGATCATGTTGATGGACACCGAGCTGCCCGCGTTCCGGATTGCCATGCCCGTGATTGCGGCCGTGGGCGTCGGCTCGTTGCTGCTGGTGGGCTTGTTTGTGCGGCTGGCAGTCAAGGCACACGAGGGGCCGCCGGTGACGGGTGCCGACACACTGGTGGGCGAAACCGCCGTGGCCCTGGGTGATTTTGAGAATGACGGCCAGGTACGAGTGCTCGGGGAAATCTGGCATGCACACAGTCAACAACCGGTACAACAAGGCCAGTCGCTGCAGGTTATCAGCCGTAGCGACCTGGTTCTGGACGTGGTGCCGGCCAATAAGGAGGACTCATCATGACCCCCTATTTCTGGTTATCGCTGGCGATTATCGTCGTTGGCTTCGTGATCAGCATGTTCCGTATCCTGCGCGAGTACGAGCGCGGAGTGATCTTCATGCTGGGCCGTTACTACAAGGTGAAGGGGCCGGGGCTGATTCTGGTGGTGCCGTTGATCCAGCAGATGGTGAAGGTGGACCTGCGTATCCGTGTACTGGATGTGCCCACCCAGGATGTGATCTCCCGGGACAACGTGTCAGTGAAGGTCAATGCGGTGCTCTACTTCCGCGTGCTGGATGCCCAGAAGGCGGTAATCAATGTGGAGGATTTCTATGCCGCAACCAGCCAGCTTTCCCAGACCACCCTGCGCTCGGTACTGGGCAAGCACGAGCTGGACGAGATGCTTGCGTCCCGGGATGAACTGAACAGTGATATTCAGGAAATCCTTGATGAGCAGACCGACAACTGGGGTATCAAGGTCACCAATGTAGAGATCAAACACGTGGATCTGGATGAAGGCATGGTGCGGGTGATTGCCCGCCAAGCCGAGGCAGAGCGTATTCGGCGCGCCAAGGTGATTCATGCCAATGGTGAAAAAGAAGCGTCCCAGGTGCTGCTTGAGGCGGCGCAAACCCTGTCCGAGCAGCCCCAGGCGCTGCAATTGCGTTATCTGCAGACTCTGACCGAGGTGGCGAATGATCGCTCCAGCACCATTGTCTTTCCGTTACCCATGGACCTGATGGAAAGTTTTATCAATAGGGATAAAGACAAGGCATGACGCTGTTCAGGGGCTGGCGAATGTCTTAATTTTGCCTAGGATATTTCCTACAAATCGTCGGCATTCACCTTAAGCTGTTGTTTTCCTTCACTGCGCTTTTCGTCCTTCCCTCGCCCTATTTTTTGGTGGCTATTCGCTGATTTTACAATCTCGTAAGCTGGCGAAACCGACATGATGTCAGGGAGGGAAAGACGATGAAGGAACATCAATATGTAAAGAGGCTGATTCTGGGTATGGCGCTTTCCGGGGTGGCTGCCCTCAACACCGGGTGCCGTCCCACGTTTGACGAGCCGGTGCGCGACACCACCGGCCAGGGCGGCGAACCCGGGGTCGGTTACACCGTGCAGTGCTCAGGATGGTTCCCGGACTGGATTGCCAGAGCTGCCCCTCCACAAGGAGGGCCCTCCTTCCAGCTCGCACAGGACTATCCGTTGGGCATTCCTGTGGTTGAAGAGGGAGAAATCACCGGCTGGGATCCATTTGAACCGACTACCTCTGCCCCCTGGCTCAATCATGATTTCAGAATCGAGGCGCAACGTTTGGATTATCTGCAGGCGTTGAAGCAGTACGTCCTGGAGGATCTGGCGCCGTATGACTTCGTTCCTCAGAACGGCGCCTTGTCCGGTAAAAAGCGCTGGTACCACGTACCGATGATGACGTCCGGTTTTTTCCCACGGGAGCCTCGCCACGGGCTGACTGAGGAACGGGCGCTGAGGGCCAGCGAGCAAAGCTGGCTGTCTTCCGATATGGGGGCATACGGGATTGGCCTCTATAACAAACTCGGCGGTTATACCGTCGGCCAGGTATTCCAGCACCCCGACCCCATGCAGGCCGACCCGGGCAAAGCGCAGTTCATCGATGGTACCGTCGTCATGAAAGTGCTTTTTGCCGAATATGACCCCGGCGCGATAGTGGGCCCGGACCCGCTGGCCAACTCCCCTGCCTGGCAGATTCAGGCACCTGATGATGCGTCCGGCGACACCTTTGAAGTGCGCTTGCTGCAGATGGATATCGCCGTCAAGGATGTCCGATCCACGGAGACCGGCTGGGTATTCGCCACCTACGTTTATGACGAGTCGCTGCCAGCCGCCAACCCGGCAGACAGGTGGTATAACCTGACCCCCGTGGGGCTGGCCTGGGGGAACGACCCTGATGTGACTGCGGCGGGCGATCCGGACCTTGATGAAAACTGGATCAACCCGGCAGTTCCCTCCCCCTTTGCCGGCATGACCGGCAAGCATGGGCGCTTGAATGGCCCGGTGGACAACCCTGATTCTTCCTGCATGAGCTGCCATTCAACAGCACAGGTCAGGGCCAATCTGGCCGGCTCGGATTCCTTTATGCCCTACAAGGGTGTGGCATTCATTCCCGCTGACACATGCTCGGAACAGGATAAAATGAACTGGTTTCGCAATATTGATGGCAGCGAGCCCTTCGGCGTTACCACCCAGGCGAGTGGTTTCTGCGACCTGACAGACCCACCGCTGCCTACGCCGCCAGTGCATTCACTGGATTACTCCCTGCAACTCCAGTTGGCACTGGCCCTGAGTCAGGGGCTGGGACATCCGAACCCCTGCATGGGCGCTATTCCGGACGAACATCTGCCGGAAAACAATCGCTTGTTACTAAAACATCAGGTCCGATCCGAAGCCATCTCCCCCGAGGAGATGGAAAAACGCAGCGTCCGTGGCAAGCAGGCAACAATAGAACGTCTGCATTCAGGCCTGCCGGACTGGCAGCAACTGGGCATGTACCCACAGCTGGAAAAAGGTGACGAGATAGAAGGTCGCTGACATGTGGGTGGAGCCTTATGATGCCACCTTCCAAGGTGTGTTTAGCCTTTAGGGCGCGCTTGTCTCGATCACACCAAGGGCCGGGGTTCGGGCCCTTGGTGCTAACACCGGATAGCCTTTCGCTCAGTGATCGCGACTGTGGGTATGTTCGAAGCGGTAGGTCAGATTGAATTGCACCCGTGGCGCTTCGCTGCGATCCCCTGCCTGGTTGTCGCGCATCCCGTAGGCCAGCTCGGCCCCGTAGCTGAGGCTGTCATCATGCTGGCGAATCAGGCTAAGGGTGCCGTAGCGAGTGCGGCGCATGGCATCCGCCGGCAACTCACTGTTCTTTTCCAGGGTGATCTCACCACCGACCATGGCCAGGATCCAGTCCGGACGGAACTGCCACTGCCCGCCTAGATAACCGCCCTGGGCCAGCAAGGGCTGCAACCCGTCGGTAGCAAACACATAGCCATCCATGCCGCTGTCACCGAAGCCGGACAGGTCATTGTAGTAATGGGCCATGGCCTGCCCGTAACTACCACTGGCCAGCAGGGTCAGGCTGTCGGTCACAGCCAGGCTGCCGCTGAGCACACCGCCGGTGGCATTGGCGTATTGCTGGTCGCCACCGGCAAATTCCACACCGATTTCCCGGTTCACCAGCCCCGCCCGCACGTGGCCTCGGTCATGGGGCTGGGTCCAGGCGGCGACAATGTCAGGCCGGCGGCCGCTGGCGCTGCTCAGGTTATCCGGGTCATAGACCTCCGGATTGGGGTCTTCCAGTGACAAGGTCAGATGCTCGCCCTGCCAGCGCACGCCGGTCTGGCGGGCAAAGATGGCACTGTTGGGGCCCTGGGAATCCAGCGTCAACGGCCAGGCCGCACCATCCAGCAAAGCGGTGTAGCCGTAGCCGGCACGCAAGGCGCCATACTCAAAATAGAAATCGCGCACCCGCAGGTCGTAGCCGTCGATGCTGCCGAACAGGTCAACGGCGAACACCGCATGGGGCCCACTGCCCTCGCCCACTCGCAGGCCCAGCTGACTGTTCTTGCCATGCAGCTCAAAATTCTGCTGGTGGGTGTCGCCGGCAGGGATGGTACTCGGGATAAGCAGATCATTAAGCCCTGCGTTCTTGTCATCGTAGATGGCATCCACGCTGACCTTGCCGAACACGGCGAAGCCGGGCCATTGCACATCGTTTGACGGGGTATGGGTTGGCGCATCCTGGGTCAGGTTGGCCTTGAGCTGATCCAGCTCCTGTTGAAGACGACGGATTTCAGACTGGGTGGTATCCGCAGACAGGCCGGTAGCGGCCAAAGCGGTACTGCTGAAAACGGTCGTCCAGATGGTGGTTCGCACCCTGGACATGGGAATCTCTCCTGAAGTCCACCGGATCACGGTGGGCGTTCATCTTTTTTGCTTCGGCGTCCCGGGGTTCCGTGCCTTGTGGGCTGTCCGGGGCGTGAAACGCGAAAGGCGCGAAGAATACGGATATGGATCGCTGTCCGCTACTAGACGAAATGTTTATTGCAGTAAAAGACGGGAACTGGCGGACGGATGGTGTGCAAATTCAGGATGGGATGTGCCGGTCGCAGCAGGGGCTGCGACCGGCGCGGTAACGGCTTACTTGCTCAGGTAGCGCATGGCCTTTTCCAGGCCTTCGATGGTGAGCGGGTACATCTTGTGCTCGCTGAGCTGCTTGATCCACTGGGTGGAAGTGGTCATCTGCCAGGCACGCTCCGGCTCCGGGTTGAGCCAGGCCACTTTTTCGTAGGTTTCCATGATGCGCTGGAACCAGACCGCGCCGGCCTCCTCGTTCCAATGCTCCACGCTGCCACCCACGGAGTTCACTTCGTAGGGGCTCATGGCCGCATCGCCGACAAAGAGCACCTTGTAGTCGCTGCCATACTTGTGCAGCACATCCCAGGTGGAAATCTTCTCGTCCCAGCGACGGCGGTTGTCCTTCCACACATATTCATAAATGAAGTTGTGGAAGTAGAAATACTCCATGTGCTTGAACTCCAGCCGGGCGGCGGAGAACAATTCTTCGCAGAGCTTGATGTACGGGTCCATGGAGCCGCCCACATCAAAGAAGATCAGCACCTTGACGCGGTTTTCCTTCTGCGGACGCATCTTGATATCGAGCAGGCCGGCGTTACGAGCGGTGGAGCGGATGGTGTCATCCATATCCAGCTCTTCCTCGCGACCAATCCGGGCAAACTTGCGCAGGCGACGCAGGGCCAGCTTGATATTACGCGTGCCCAGCTCCACGGAATCGTCCAGGTTACGGAATTCCCGCTTTTCCCAGACTTTCACCGCCCGCTTGTTGCGGGACGGCCCGACCATGCGCACCCCTTCCGGGTTGGCGCCGTAGCCGCCGAAGGGGCTGGTGCCACCGGTGCCGACCCACTTGTTGCCGCCCTGGTGACGCTTTTCCTGCTCTTCGAGCCGCTTGCGCAGCTCGTCCATGATCTTTTCCAGGCTACCCAGGCCCTTCAGCTTCTCGAACTCTTCCGGGCTCAGGTTCTTCTCAAGCTCTTTGCGCAGCCACTCGTCCGGGATCACCTTGCTGAGCCAGTCCGGCTCCAGGTTCTCCAGTCCTTCAAAGTAGTTGGCAAAGGCCTGATCGAAGCGGTCGTAGAACTTTTCGTCCTTGACCATCACCGCCCGGCTGAGCAGGTAGAAATCCTCGATGGAACCAAAGGCAACGTGAGCCTGCAGGGCATCAAAGAGATCGAGCAATTCGCGCAGAGTCACCGGGACCCGGTAACGGCGCAGATTTTCGAAGAAACCAATCAGCATAATCAGCCAGCGTTGCGGTTAGCTTTCGCGACGGTTCATGAACGCCAGGCGCTCAAGCAGTTGTACGTCCGACTCGTTCTTCAACAGCGCACCGTAAAGCGGCGGCACCGCGCTTTTGGTGTCGCGGTTGCGCAGGATGTCCGCCGGGATATCGTCGGCCATGAGCAGCTTCAACCAGTCGATCAGTTCACTGGTGGAGGGCTTTTTCTTCAGGCCGGGCACCTTGCGCAGGTCGAAGAAGATTTCCAGGGCCTCGGTGACCAGGTTCTTTTTGATCTCCGGGAAATGCACATCGACGATGGCCTGCATGGTCTGGGCATCGGGGAAGTTGATGTAATGGAAGAAGCAGCGACGCAGGAAAGCGTCGGGCAGCTCTTTTTCGTTGTTTGAGGTGATGATTACGATCGGGCGCTGCTCGGCACGGATGGTTTTCCCGGTCTCGTAGACGAAGAACTCCATGCGATCCAGTTCCTGCAGCAGATCATTGGGGAACTCGATGTCGGCCTTATCGATCTCGTCGATCAGCAATACAACCTGCCCTTCATGGGTAAAGGCTTCCCACAGCTTGCCTTTCTTCAGGTAATTGGCCACATCTTCCACCCCTTCAGCGCCGAGCTGAGAGTCGCGCAGGCGCGATACCGCGTCGTACTCGTACAGGCCCTGCTGGGCCTTGGTGGTGGATTTGATATTCCAGGACAGCAGCGGCAGGCCCAGGGATTCAGCCACCTGTTCTGCCAACAGGGTCTTGCCGGTACCCGGCTCACCCTTGATCAGCAACGGACGCTTGAGCGCAATCGCTGCGTTAACGGCCATTTTCAGGTCGTCGGTGGCCACATATTGGTCAGTACCCTGAAACTGCATGAAACTCTCCACACTAAAACAGTTAATCGAACAGGTGAACGGGCGGCACACTCTACCAGCGGCCTCACGACGTCGCCAGTTGCCAGCGGGCCAATTCCCCGGCAGCCAGACTGCAGGCGTATGGGGTGCCGAAAGTCTTGCGGTTCATCAGTGCGCAGACTTCTGGAACCAGTTGATTGCGCAATGGGAGCAATCTAGCAAGGCCGAGTGGCCAGGCAAAGGGCGAGAACAGCCAAGTAAACAGCGATTTACGTCACTCTCATTCCGTGATTTGCGCGCGGATTCCGGGTCAGGCTGTGCGATAATCCGCGCCATGAATCTGCTGTTACTGCACCCTCATCAACACCTTCATGGTGATCTCTGGCGCCTGGACGACCGCCAATGCTGCCATGTCCGCGATATCCTCGGGCTGGCCGCTGGTGATGCCTGCCGCGCCGGCATTATTAATGGGAAGATGGGAAAGGCCCGAGTTGAAACCATAGAAAACAGTAAGATAGAGATCTCTTTTAAAGAGGATTCTCATCCTGAGGCGCCGCTCGCTCTGTCGCTACTGCTCGCCCTGCCCCGCCCCAAGATGCTCAAGCGCATCCTGATTGACGCCACCAGTCTGGGCATCAAGCGCATCGTCCTGATTAACAGCTGGAAGGTGGACAAGAGCTACTGGCAAACCCCCAACCTGAAGGCCGACCTGCTGCGTGAAAAAATGCTGCTTGGACTGGAACAGGCCCGCGACACCACCCTGCCCGACCTGATTCTGGCGCCGCGTTTCAAACCCTTCGTAGAAGATGACCTGGACACCTGGGCAGGCGCCGGCCGCCGCCTCCTCGCCCATCCCGGCGACTACCCGGCCATGCCCTGCGATCTGAGCGAGCCTGTCACCCTGGCCATCGGCCCGGAGGGAGGCTGGACGGACTACGAAGTAGGCATGCTGCAGCGACAAGGCTTTGTCTGCCACAGCTTTGGAAGCCGCATTCTGAGGGTAGAAACGGCGTTACCGGCGTTGGTCGGGCGCCTGATGCGACTGAGTTAGTTCGCGACGGCTATTACCGATATCTTTAAACGGCAGAGGCCGCGCCCAACCTATGAACGCGGCCTCTACATTAGCCAGGAAAACCTGCCTGGCTAGCTGTTAACTATTCACTGTTAACTATCTTCTATACGGGCCACGAGCCTTGCGAGGAGGTTTGCTGCCGGCGCGCTGGTGACGCAGGCGGGCGCGGCCGTAGAGGCCGGTGTATTTCTTGCCCTTCAACTCTACCTTGCCGATCAGGGCCTGGATCTGTTCAGGCTCCAGCTCCATCCAGCGGCCCTGACGCAGCTGGGGCGGCAAGGTCAGGTCGCCAAAACGGATCCGCATCAGGCGAGCCACGTCCAGATCCTGGGACTGGAACAGACGACGCACTTCCCGGTATTTACCCCCGGTCAGTGTCACCTTGTACCAGTGGTTGGCGCCCTCTTCCGCGCCGCCGGCATCTTCGATGCTGTCGAACTTGGAAACACCATCTTCCAGCAGCACGCCGTCGAGCATGGCCTGACGCTTTTCCGGGGTCATGCCACCACGAACACGCACGGCGTACTCACGCACGAAACCGTTGGACGGATGCATCAGGCGGTGTGCCAGCTCACCATCGGTGGTGAACAACAACAGGCCGGTGGTATTGATGTCCAGACGCCCCACTTGTACCCAGCGCATGCCCTGCAGGCGCGGCAGGTTATCAAACACCGTGGCGCGCCCTTCCGGATCGTTGCGTGAGCACACTTCGCCGGGCGGCTTGTGGTACATGATCACGCGCTGAACGATTTCTTCTTCCGCCTTCACTTTAATAATCCTGCCATCTACGCGTAGGGTGTCTTCACTGCCAACCCGGTCACCCAGGGTTGCCACCGCGCCGTTGACCGAAACCCGGCCATCAGCGATCCATTTCTCCAGCTCCCGACGGGAGCCCATTCCGGCTCGCGCCAGTACTTTCTGCAATTTTTCAGTTTCAGTCATGACGTGTCTGGCTGTCCTCTGCACTATTTTCCGCAGCGGCATCCTCGCCGTCAGCGTCATTGGGGCTATTGTCAGCCGTCTCGGCCTCTTCGGCCACACTTTCATCAATAGCAACGGCTTCCTGCTTGTCCTTGTCGGCAGCCGGTTTGCGACGGAATTCCTGTTCGAAGCCGGACAACACCGAATCCACCTTGTCCATACTCATCAAGGTGTCATCATCAATTTCCGGTTCCTGCTCCAGACCCGGGAACGCTTCCTGGTCCCCTGGCAGGCGCTGTTCACGCTCATCGTCCAGCAGGCCATGGCCATCTTCGCCTTCCGGTGCCTCATCCATGTCTCCCGGACCGGCTTTGGCGGGCGGCACATCGCTGAGGGCCAGTTCTTCGTTGATCTTGTCCAGATCACGAATCTCCGACAGCGATGGCAGGTCTTCCAGGCTCTTCAAATCGAAGTAGTCGAGAAACTGCTTGGTGGTGGCAAACATGGCCGGGCGCCCCGGTACATCCCGGTGCCCCACCACGCGCACCCAGTTTCTCTCCAGCAAGCTTTTGACGATATGCGAGCTTACGGAAACACCACGAATTTCTTCGATTTCGCCACGAGTAATAGGCTGGCGATAGGCGATCAGTGCCAGGGTCTCCAGAATGGCCCGGCTGTAACGGGGCGGCTTTTCCTGCCACAGGCGACTGACCCACTGGCCCAGTTCCGGGCGGGCCTGGAAGCGAAAGCCGGAAGCCACCTCTTTCAGGAAGATGCCGCGATCCGCATAGGCCTCGCCGATCTCTTCCAGATATTTGCCCAGATCCTGCTTGCTGGGGCGCTCTTCTTCATCAAATAGCGTCTGCAGTGCATCCCGGTCAAGCGGACCATCCGCTACCAGAATGGCGGCCTCAATGATTTTTTTTATCTGTTCAGCTTCCACAGCTACCCCTCGGTTCCGTCATGGGCATCGGGTTCATCATCCACGCCGTCATCGGGTTCGTCGTCCAGTTCAAGTTGGGCCAGCACGTCAGATTCTTCCAGCACCAGGGTCTTCGCTTTGACATGAATCGGAGCGAAGGCCTGGTTCTGTACCAGCTCAATCAGGCTGCCCTTGACCAGCTCAAGCGTGGCCAGAAAGGTGACCACGACGCCAAGCCGCCCTTCTTCCGGGCTGAAAAGCTCCACGAAGGGCACAAAATCCCGGCCCTTGAGCTTGTCCAGCACGTTGGCCATGCGCTCGCGGGTAGACAGCTTTTCCCGGGACACCTGATGGCTCTCGAACATGTCGGCCCGGTGCATGACCTCCTTCAGGGCCAGCAGCAGCTCACGCATGTCCACATCCGGCTGAGCCTTTTCCCGGGTAAACTCCGGCCGTTTGGCTTCTGCCGGGAAGATGTCTCTTTCCAGGCGCGGCAGCTGGTCGATGTCTTCTGCTGCCTGCTTGAAACGCTCATATTCCTGCAAGCGGCGAATCAGCTCTGCACGCGGATCGTGTTCTTCGTCTTCCTCGTCTTCTTTCTGACGAGGCAGCAACATGCGCGACTTGATCTCGCCCAGCATGGCGGCCATCACCAGGTATTCCGCCGCCAGCTCGAAATTCATCGCCTTCATCAACTCCACGTACTCCATGTACTGAGTGGTGATGGTGGAGACCGGGATATCGAGAATGTCCAGGTTCTGTCGCTTGATCAGGTACAAGAGCAGATCCAGCGGGCCCTCGAAGGCTTCCAGGAAGACTTCCAGCGCATCCGGCGGAATGTACAAATCGTCCGGCAGTTTGGTGATGGCCTTGCCATACATCAGGCCAAAGGGCATCTCTGCCTGGCTGGGATGCAGCGGCTTCATGATGGGTGTGACTGTAGGTTCTGCCGGTTCAGTCATGTCTCTCTCCCGAGAACGCCCAGGGCGCCTCAGCGGTAATTGAGCCCCATGGCGGCACGGACTTCTTCCAGAGTGGCGCGGGCGGCCTCGCGGGCTTCCTCGCAGCCTTCAGCGACCAGGGTGCGGACCAGATCCGGGTTGCGCAGGTGTTCTTCGGCGCGTTTGCGGATCGGCTCCAGCTCTTCCTGAACGGCCTCAATGATTGGCTTCTTGCAGTCCAGGCAGCCGATGCCGGCGCTGGTGCAGCCCGCTTTTACCCACTCGCGGGTGTTGTCATCGGAATAGACCATGTGGAACTGCCACACCGGGCAGTTATCCGGGTTACCCGGGTCGGTGCGGCGAACCCGGGCCGGGTCGGTGGGCATGCGGCGGATCTTGCTGTCGATATCCGCCTCTTCCTCACGCATGGTGATGAAGTTGCCGTAGGACTTGGACATTTTCTGCCCATCCAGACCAGGCATCTTGGAGGCTGGCGTCAGCAACGCCTGGGGTTCGGGCAGGATTACCTTGCCACCGCCCTCCAGGTCGCCCATCAATCGTTCCTTGTCACCCAGGGTGATATTCTGCTGGCTTTCCACCAGGGCGCGCGCCGTCTCCAGGGAGGCTTCATCGCCCTGTTCCTGATACTGGCGGCGATGATTCAGGTAGACCTTCGCCTGCTTTTTGCCCATTTTCTTGATGGCTGCATCCACCGCTTCCTCGAAGCCCGGCTCACGGCCGTACAGGTGATTGAAGCGGCGCGCCACTTCCCGGGTCAGCTCCACATGAGCGACCTGGTCGGCGCCCACAGGGACTTGCCCGGCCCGGTAAGCCAGGATATCGGCAGATTGCAGCAGCGGATAACCCAGGAAACCGTAGGTGCTGAGGTCCTTTTCGCGCAGCTTTTCCTGCTGGTCCTTATAGGTGGGCACCCGTTCCAGCCAGGACAGCGGCGTCATCATGGACAGCAGCAGGTGCAGCTCCGCGTGCTCCGGCACCTGACTCTGGATAAACAGGGTCGCCGAGCCCGGGTTCACGCCGGCGGCAAGCCAGTCGATTACCAGATCCCAGACGTGCTGTTCGATGTTGTGCGGGTTTTCGTATTCGGTAGTGAGCCCGTGCCAGTCTGCCACGAAGAAAAAACATTCATATTCGTGCTGCAGACGCGCCCAGTTTTTCAGCACGCCATGGTAATGCCCCAGATGCAGGCGGCCGGTGGCGCGCATGCCGGAAACAACTCGCTGGGAGGGAACCACGGAACTCAAAGCCTACTCCTTAGAATCTTGTTTGGGTTATATCGCACGCCGCTGTGTATCGCTCACAGGCAGGAGCGCACTAAACCCGATCTGCCGCGCGATGCGACGGGCACCACGCGGGGGAAAGCCAGCGATTATACGGTGAACCGGGGTATCAGGGACAGTGGCAAGCAGCCCCTTTGCGGCACTCTGGGTAAAACATGGTCAGCCAGGGCAACATTTAGAAAATACTGTCCACCGGGCCGGCGCCTTCCCGCACCACTTCCGGGCCATCACCGTCGGCCATGGAAATCACGGTCGTCTCCATTACGCCACAGAAACCACCATCAATGACCAGATCCACCTGTCCCTGCAGGAAGTCGCGGACATCCTGGGGATCAGTCAGCGGGAACTCGTCGTTGGGCAGATGGCAGGTAGACGTCATGATCGGCTCGCCATGCTCGGCCAGCAGCGCCTGGCAGATGGCATGATCCGGCACGCGGATACCAATATTGCGCTTTTTCGGGTCCATCAGCCGCCGCGGCACCTCGGTGGTGCCCTTGAGGATGAAGGTATAAGGGCCCGGGGTGTGGGCCTTGAGCAGACGATAATCCGGGTTTTCCACCTTGGCATAGATGGCTAGCGCAGACAGATCGTGGCACAGCAGGGTGAACTGGTGCTTCTTGTCCAGCTGCCGCAGGCGGATCAGGCGATCCAGGGCATTCTTTTCGCCAATACCGCAGCCCAGCGCGTAGGTGGTATCCGTCGGGTAGGCAATCAGCCCGCCGTTACGAATAACGTCTACCGCCTGACGGATAAGTCGCGGCTGAGGAGTTTCAGGATGGATATAGAGGATTTCGGTCATAAATAAGCAGTTAACAGTGAATAGTTAATAGTGAACAGCGGAAAAGCCCGAAGGAGTTCTTTTCCAGCCGGGAAGGCAGCGTTAAAAGGTGGATCAACGTTAACAGTGAACTTTAATAAGCAGCAGCAACCCTTTGTTTTAGCTGTTAACTATTCACTATTAACTGTTAACTCAAGCCAGCCTTCCTTCCCACACCGGCCTCGCGCCGTTCGGCACTGGCGGCAATCGCCCCAGTGCCAGCCATTTTTGCTCAGGCGAATGGAAGTCTGAGCCGGCGGACACCTGCAGATCAAAATGCTGCCAGCATTCATCCAGCAACGCGGTCTGTTGCGGAGAGAGCCCGGGCATGGCCACTTCCAGGCCATCGCCGCCGGCTTCCTTGAAACTGGCAAGAAACTGGCGCAGTTTCTTGCGCGTCATGCCGTAGGCCTGCGGGTGAGCCAGCACCGCGGTGCCGCCGGCAGCATGAATATCGGCAATCGCCTCTTCCAGGGAGCACCAGGGGGTCGCCACAAAAGCGGATTGGCCCTGCTTCAGATAACGGTTAAAGGCGTGCCGGTGGTTGCGCACCCTGCCCGCTTCTTGAAGAAACCGGGCAAAGAGAGGGCGCCCTGGCGCGTCGGTGCCCGCCAGTTCACAGGTACGCTCATAACTGTTGGCCAGGGTGGCTGCGCGATCCAGGCGGCGGCCAATCTCCCGTGCGCGGTTTACCCGAGCCGCCTGCTGGCCGGCCACGCGTTCCTGAAGCTGCCCACAATCGGTGTCCAGCCACAGTCCCAACACATGATATTCGCGGTTTTCGTGGCGGACGGACAGCTCGATACCGTTCACCAGGCTGATCTCGTGCTGCCGTGCAGCCTCGTGGGCTTCCGGTAACCCGGCCAGGGTATCGTGGTCAGTCAGGGCCAGACAGGTCACGCCATAGTCCGCAGCCCTCGACACCAGCGCTGCAGGGCTTAGAATACCGTCGGACGCAGTACTGTGACTGTGCAGGTCGATTGTGTGGTTACAGGA
Source organism: Alcanivorax sp. (assembly GCF_051117345.1). GTDB lineage: Bacteria > Pseudomonadota > Gammaproteobacteria > Pseudomonadales > Alcanivoracaceae > Alcanivorax. The sequence continues at coordinate 13,094 of NZ_JBNPEC010000201.1, read as the reverse complement.
GATAGCCAGATCCTCTCAAGGTTCTCGATGTGTCTGCAGTGACTCCACATCGTCATACGGACACGCTCCGGCAGACTGACGACGGGAATCAGGGCGCAGGGTAGCATTTTTGAGCCCTGCACCGGCATCTTTAACGCCCCCTGGCTGCCATAAACTGATCAAACGGAACTCCGAATGAGCGAAAGCAACACCCCGGAACAGAACAGCAAGCCGGCCAGCACCCCATCGCCGAACCAGGAAAGCTTACTGGCTAACTTGCTGATCAATATTGTCATTCCCGCCCTGATACTGGCCAAACTCTCCGGAGATGACTGGCTGGGTACCAAGTGGGCCATTGTGGTGGCGCTGGCTTTCCCCCTGCTCTACGGCGTTCGGGATTTCCTTCGGAACGGCAAGGCCAACTTTTTCTCCGGCCTGGGCATTGTCAGCATTCTGCTCACCGGCGGCATCAGCCTGATGGAGCTGGACGCCAAGTATATCGCCATAAAGGAAGCCGCCATTCCCGCACTGCTGGGCGTCGCAACGGTGATTTCCCTGCGTACTCGCTGGCCACTGGTGAAAATCTTTCTCTACAACGACAAGGTGCTGGATACCGACAAGATCGCAGCCAAGCTGGCAGACAATAACAACCTCGGCGCCTTCGAGCTGACCCTCAAGCAGGCCTCCTGGATGGTCGCAGCCTCCTTTTTCCTGTCCTCGGTGCTCAACTACGTGCTGGCCAAGATGATTTTGACCAGCCCACCGGGCAGCGAGGCCTTCAATGCCGAACTGGGCAAGATGACAGCCCTGAGCTACCCGGTTATTGTCGTGCCCTCCATGATTGTGCTGATTCTTGCCATGGTCTTTCTGTTTCGCCGCATCGGCAAGCTGACCGGGCTGAAACTGGAAGACATCATGGCCGCACACCACCGTTAACCCTGAATAAAGAGCGAAACCATGCTGTACGCGATTATCAGTGAGGACGTGGCAAACTCCCTTCCCTTGCGCAAACAGGCCCGGGCGGACCATCTGGCCCGCCTGGAAACCCTGAAAGAACAGGGCCGGTTGATACTGGCCGGCCCACACCCGGCCATCGACAGCAACGATCCCGGTGAGGCCGGCTTCACCGGCTCATTGGTAGTCGCCGAATTCCCCTCACTGGAAGCCGCCCAACAATGGGCGGATGCCGACCCCTACATCGCTGCCGGTGTTTACGCTGGCGTTACGGTGAAACCGTTCAAGAAGGTACTGCCCTGACCTGCAGGCGGACGGATTGCCTTTTTTTACAAAGAGACCACGGCCCACAGCGCGAAATGTGATTATGGTAGCGCCGCAACCCTGATGACTTCTCTAGACTGCGCGGCCTGACACGAAGGAGTAAAGACCCCCATGCTCGCAAGACTGGTTTGTTTCCTGGCAATAATGGTGGCCAGCCATACGGCTGTCGCCTCCGCTGCCTGGGTGGATGACAGCATCTATGTACCGATTCGCTCATCTGCCAACCCCGCTGGCCGCATTCTCCACCGGGGCATCAAAAGCGGTACCCGCATCGAGTTTCTCGGCTTTGACGGTGACTGGGCAAAAATCCGCTACAAAGACATTGAAGGCTATATTGGCAAGCAGTACCTGAGCCAGAGCCCCACCGCTGAAATCATGCTGGAGCGAGCCAACCAGGCCAGCGAAGAAGCCAAGGCAGAAGCGGCCAAACTGCGCGCTCAGATGGCAGAGCTCAAAGGCGAGCACGAGGCGCTTTCCGAGCAATCCTCGGAACTGAAGAATGCCCTCAGCTCTCGCAGCGAAGAGCTGGAGCAGTTGCAGGACGTAGCCTCTGACCCGATCCGTCTGGACCAGGCCAACCGTCGCCTCAATGAAGAGCTGAGCCTGCTTCGTTCCGAGCTTGATCAGGTGAAAGGCGAAAACGTGATGCTGCGCAACAACAACACCTCCCAGCAATGGATTACCGGGGTCGGCATTCTGCTGCTTGGCCTGGTTGCCGGCATGATCATGCGCTCACGGTCCGGTCGTCGCCGTAACAGCGGCTGGGCGAACTGATCGTCTACTGATTATCCCTGCCAAGGCCATGCCTGTCCGGCATGGCCTTTCTGGTGAAACCAGGGCTCCAACGCCCTGTATTTTCGGTAAAAAAGACCGAAACGGACACGGGACATGCCTGCGAGGTTTGGGTAGCATGCCTGTTTACCCTGCTATTGACGACGACGGTTATGACTATCTGGCACAAGATTCGTGGCGCACTGGCCCTGGTGGGCATCCTGCTTAACACCCTTCTTCTCTGCCTTCCGCTTTACGTTTTTGCCCTGCTTCGGCTGCTGCTGCGCGGGGAAAAATCCCAGGTGGTATTGTCGAAAATCCTGGTCTTCATCGCCGAGACCTGGATCGGCATCAATAACGCCATTATCGGCCTGACCAGTCAGGTGAAATGGAACATCACCGGCATGGAGACCCTGGATCGGGATCAGTGGTATTTGGTCACCTGCAATCACCAGTCCTGGGCGGATATTCTGGTGCTGCAGCGCATCTCCAACCGCAGAATTCCCTTCCTGAAGTTTTTCCTCAAGCAGGAATTGATAAAGGTACCGCTGCTCGGCCTGGCCTGGTGGGCCCTGGATTTTCCTTTCATGAAGCGGTTCAGCAAGGCCGAGCTTGAAAAGAACCCGTCCCTGAAAGGCAAGGATCTGGAAACCACCCGCAAGGCTTGCGAGAAATTTGCCTACTTCCCCACTTCGGTGATGAATTTCTTCGAAGGCACCCGCTTCGAGGCAGAAAAGCACGCCAAGCAGCAATCCCCCTACAAACACCTGCTCAAACCAAAAGCCGGTGGTGCCGCTTTTACCCTTAATGCCATGTCAGGGCATTTGCGAAATTTACTTGATGTGACCATTATTTACCCCCCGGAGGCACCCCGCTCTCTGCTGGCTTTTCTCGGCGGCGCCATGAATGAGGTTGACGTAATCGTTCAGCAGCGCGTGATCCCCGCCTGGGCCTCGGAAGGCGACTACGAATCGGACCCGGAATTCCGCGCCCGATTCCAGCAATGGATTGGCGAGCTCTGGGCGGAAAAGGATGCCTTACTGGAAAATAATAACGCCGGACGCACCACGCCGAACGCCTGACGCACCTTCTTTTTAGCGTCAGGCATAGAGCGTCAAGCGTCTGGCGCCTTCTTGAGAATTTATATGTTTGGCCGATTTCTGAAACCACGCTGGCAGCACAGCAATCCCGACATGCGGCTCAAGGCCGTGGAACAACTGTCCCCCGTCGACGACGAGGCCACCCTGGCCCGTCTTGCGCGGGGCGACTCCAACTCCCTGGTGCGAGCCGCCGCCAGCGGCAGAGTTGCCGATTTTTCACTGCTGGATGAGATCCATCAGCGTGACGAAGAGCCCTCGGTTCGTGAAGCCGCGTCCATGCGCATCATGGCACTGCTGGCTGGCACCGCAGATGGCGCTCCCAACAGCGAAACCCGTTTGAGACTGATACGCCTGACCGGCAATCGCGAGGCGCTGGCTTTTATTGCCCGCAACAGCCCTGACGAGATGTGCCAACAGGCCGCCATCGAGCGCCTCGATGATGACAACCTGTTGTTTGAGCTGGCCCTGGAAAGCAAGACAGAAACCCTGCGACTGGAAGCCGCTCAACAGCTTCGCAGTCTCTCGCTACTGAAACGCCTGAGCCGCGAAGGCCGTGACAAACGCGTCACCCGGCTGGCCCGGGAACAAGCCAAGGCCCTGCAGGAAAAAATACAGCAGGAAGAAGCCGAGTCCGCACGGGTCGTGCAACTGGCAGATCGGCTGGAACAACACGCCCGCCGCTCCGTTGATGCCCTTTATGGGCCGCGCCTGGAACAACTGGAACAGCAGTGGCAAGACAGCAGCAACCGGGCCACACCGGACCTGGCCGAGCGCGTTCAGCAGGCACTCCAGCAATGCCGCCACCAACTGGCGACCCTGCAGGAAGAAAATCACCGCCAGGCACTGGCAGATACCGCCCGTGCTGAGCGGGAAGCCGCTGCCCACAACCTGTACCAACTGCTGAACCAGAGCGACCCGCAGGCCTGGGAAGACCAGCTGGGCGAGTTGCGCTCTGCCCTTGCCACCCAGAAACGTCGCTGGGACAGCGCCAATGAGCAGGCCCCCGCGCCGGATAATGACAAACAGGCCTTCGAGGATCTGGTCAATGCTTTCCAGCGAATGTTGCATCTGGCCGCCGATATTCTCGAAGCTCGCGATGATCCGGCTCGCCTGCACAGCCTGGCCGCTGAGTGGCCCACGGGATACCCCAAGCCGCCATTGCTGACTGCCCTCGCCGCCCCATCTCGCGAAGAAAAACCATCAACGGCCCCGGCTCGCCCCGCACCGAGCCCCCATCAGGGGCTGCTGGTCGCACTGAAACGGGAGCTTCGTGAAGGCAACCTGCGCCATGCCAACCGTCTCTGGCACAAAGCTCAGGCCATCATCGACGAGCAAGGTGATTCAACCCTGGCCAGCCAGCTGAAAAAACTGGAAGCCCGCCGTGCCGAACTGCAGGACTGGCACCGCTTTGCTGCCGAACCGAAGAAGGTGTCGCTGTGCGAATCCATGGAGGCCCTGGCGGACAGCAGCATGGATGCCCCGCAACTGGCTTCTGCCATCCAGGCACTTCACGATGAATGGCGCGCCTTGATGAGCTCCGATCAGGATGAGGATCAGGCCCTGTGGGATCGCTTCAAGGCTGCATCCGATCGAGCCTATGAGCCTTGCCAGGCCCATTTTGCCGAGCAGGACGCGCTGCGCCAGCGCAATCTGGAAAAACGCCGCCAGCTTTGCGAGCAACTTGAGCAATTTATTAACGCACAAGACTGGAGTCAGGCCGACTGGCAAGGCATCTGGCAAATCCGCCAGCAGGCACCGAAAGACTGGAAAGCCATTCAACCGGTGCGCTTCACTCACGCTCGTGAAGTACAGAAACGCTTCTCTGCCATCTTGTCCGGTCTGGATGAAAGGCTGAAGGACTATATCGAGAGCGCAGAAACCGCTCGCCAGGCCCTGATCACCCAGGCAAAAAGCCTGGCCGAACTGGACGATGTGGGCGAAGCCACCCGGCAGGCCCAGCAACTGCAGAAGCAATGGCGCGACACTCCCTGGTTGCCGCCGGCCCAGCATCGCGCTGGACAGAAAACATTCAAAAAGGCCATGGATGCCCTGTTTGCCGAGCGTAATCGTCAGCATGCCGAGCGCAAGGCAGAGCAGGAAGTCCGGTCACAGGAAGCTCAGGCTACTGTCACACAACTGCAAAGCTGCCTGGATGCTCCGTTTTCACGGGAAGGTGCCCAGGCTTTGAAAGAGGCGCTGCACGCGCTTGAGCAATTCAACAGCTCCGCCCTGCCCCAGTCTCTGAACCGCCAGGCTCAGCAACTTCGCCGCCGTGCCCGCGAAAGGCTCGACCGCCTGTCTGAATGGGAGCATTGGCAGGCCCTGCAGCAGACGGTGGAAAGCCTGCCTGACGTGAATGAGTGCGGCGAAGAATCACTGACACTGGCGGTGGCCTTCGAGGCACTGGCTGGTGTGCCCAGCCCGGAAGCCGAGCGCCAGCGTCGCCTGCAATGGCAACTGGAAAAACTGCCATCGGCCATGAAGCAGCAACAGTTTTCTGCTTTGGACGAAATGGCTCGCCTCTTGAAAGACCACGACAAACCCGTCTGTGCTGCCGTGCGCAATCGCCTGCATCAGGCCCTGGCCGTACTGGAGCCAGGCAGTGAGTAATCTGTTGACCCGCTTCGCCAGAACTCCAAGAGGGTTACGCTGGTTTCTAAACCTTTACGGCCCCTACCTGGGAGCCGGCGTGCGGGTAGACTATCTGGCGGAGGACTTTCGCGAGCTGAAGGTGTCCATGGGGTTGCACTGGTACAACCGCAATTACGTGGGCACCCATTTCGGCGGCAGTCTTTATTCCATGGTGGACCCGTTCTATATGCTCATAGTCATGAACGTGCTGGGGCGGGATTTCATCGTCTGGGACAAGGCCGCGGAGATTGATTTCATCAAGCCGGGCACCGGGCGGGTTCATGCCCGCTTCCTGCTCACCGATGAGATGCTGAAAGACATCCAGCAGCACACCGCCGATGGCAACAAATACCTGCCTTGCTGGCCGGTGACCATCGTCAATGATGAGGGCGAGACCGTGGCAACGATCAACAAGACGCTCTATATCCGCAAGAAAAAGCCCGGCTGACGCACACTCTCGCCAAGATCGCCTCTCTACCTGTCACTTCGCGTCATCGGCAGGAAATCGTTTCTTACTGTCCGAAGCCACCCGACTTTTCCAGGTAGGCGAGCTCGTCGGCGGTGCTTTCCCGACCCAGCGCCTTATTGCGATGCGGAAAACGCCCAAAGCGACAAACCAATTCCCGGTGTTGGCGGGCCGCGTTGACACTGCTTTGCACCGACTTACGGCAGAAATCCGGCGCGCGTTCCAACAACGCCGTCATGCTGTTCAGGCAGAGATCCTGCAAGTCTTCATCCTCGGCGTGCATCAGTGGCATCAGGAAAAACATCTGGCCGCAAAGAGGTAACTTGCTGTGCATCTGCCGGGAGACGCCCTCTACTGCCAGCGTTGCCGCCCGATGGTCGCCCGCAAAGGCCTGGGGCTGGCCCCGGTAGATATGCCGAGTGAACTGATCCAGCAACAGGATCAATGCCAGGCGGGACTGTGGCTGGCGCTCCCAGTCCACCAGTTCCTGCTGTACCGCTGCTTCCACATAGGCGCCGAAGCGATGCTCAATTTCCGCATCATCACCCGCGCTGGCGCGGAACCATTTGCGCGTGACGGATGCCTGCGGCCATTCCTGGCTCAGGCCATCCTCAAACCAGTAATTCAGTACGTCCTGCCAGGGTGGCGTCAACTCAAACACCGTCACCTCCTTTGGCTTTACTGCATTGCTCGGGTAATAAAGGTTCAAGCACGGAAGAGGCATGGGCCTTCAACAAGGGCTGGGCTTCCTCGGTGGGGTGAATGCCATCTTTCTGCATCCAGCCCTGCTCCACCACGCCTTCCAGGAAAAACGGGAACAACGGGACTTGTTTGCCGTCAGATACTTGGCGGAACTGCTGTTCGAACAGCCGCGTATACTGTTGTCCGTAATTGGGGGGAATACGCATGCCGAGCAATACTAGTGTGGCGTTAGCCGCACGGCTTTTCTCAATCATCTGCGACAGGTTGTTGCCCATGGCAATGGGGGACAGGCCGCGCAGGCCATCATTGCCGCCCAGCTCAATGATCACGATTTGCGGCGCATGCTTTTCCAGCAATGCGGCCAGCCGGCTATTGCCGCCAGCGGTGGTTTCACCACTGACCGACGCATTGATCACGGGGAAATCACGGCAGCGCTGTTCCAGTTCTTTCTCCAGCAGGGCCACCCAGCCTGCGGATTTTTCAATCCCGTAGGCGGCGCTGATACTATCGCCGAGAACCAGCAAGCCCTTGGCCTGCGCTGACAGCGACGCCATGGCCAGAATTGTCACTAAAAGAAGCCGAATCATGACCACAAAGTCTCCCGTATTAAGCGCCCGAAACCTTGGCAAACGTGTACAGGGGCCAGAGGGCGGGCTGGATCTGCTGCAGGATATCACGCTGGCAGTGAATGCCGGTGACAGTCTGGCCATTACCGGGCCATCCGGCTCCGGCAAGTCCACCCTGCTGTCCCTGCTCGCCGGGCTGGATGTCCCCACCAGCGGCGAGGTGTTGCTGGGAGGCAAGCCATTCAGTAGTGGCAGTGAAGATCAACGGGCCCGCCTGCGTGGCGAGCAATGCGGCTTTGTATTCCAGCATTTTCAACTGGTCGCCGATCTCACCGCCCAGGAAAACGTGATGCTGCCACTGGAAATTCTTGGCCGCAGCAAAGCCCGCGATACTGCCCGCCACTGGCTCGACCAGGTCGGGCTGGACAAACGCTGCCACCACTTCCCCGCCCAACTGTCTGGCGGGGAACAGCAGCGCGTTGCGTTGGCGCGTGCCTTCGCGGTCTCCCCTTCCCTGCTGTTTGCGGATGAGCCCACGGGGAGTCTGGATTATGCCAATGGCGAGCATGTGGCAGACCTGCTGTTTTCCCTGAACCAGGAGCAAGGCACTGCCCTGGTGCTGGTCACCCACGACCAGACCCTGGCCCGGCGTTGCAGCAGAGCCATGTCCCTGGTGGAGGGCCGTCTTGGTGTTTAAGGCCTGGCGTTCCCCTGCATTTCGCGTGCAGGCACTGGCGGTACTGGTGGCAGCCTTTGCCATGACTGCCATGCTGATACTCCGTGACACCGTGGACCAGCGATTCAACCAGCGTACCGCCGTTGCCCTGGGCGCAGACCTGATTCTGGAAGGCACCCGCTTCCCGGAACCGGCACAACGCCAGCTGCTGGCTGAGACTCGCCACACGGAAAGCGTGACGTTCTCCAGCGTGCTGGTAAATGACGACAGCTTCCTGCTGGCCAGCATTCGGGCAGTTTCTGCCGACTTCCCCCTCTATGGCGAGATCCAGATCAGTGACAGCCGCTTTGCAGATCCGTATCCGGTTGACCAGGGTCCGCAACCGGGTCACGTGTGGATTGCCGGCCCCGGGCTGGACCGTCTGGGCCTGCAGACCGGGGAGTTCATAACGCTCGGCCAGCGCAGCCTGCTGATCGATAAAGTCATCGTCCAGGAACCGGATCAGCAGGCGGGCTTCTACAGCATGAACCCACGGGCCCTGATCCATATGGATGATTTGCAGCAGGCAGGGATACTCGGCGAGGGCAGTCGCTACCGGCATAACCTGCTGGTGGCAGCCGATGATGCCGCTCGCCAGCAGTTGGAGAGCCGGCTGACCCCGGAGCTGCGGCCGGACCAGGAACTGGAAACCGTGGCCAATACCGAACTGCGCAGTCGCGGGCCGGTAGAACAGCTTTTCCTGTGGTCGCAACTGGCGGTGATGCTGGTGGTGTTGCTGTGTGCGGCAGCCATCTACCTGACCTCGAGCCACCGCGCCCGTCACCAGCAAACGCTCTGTGCGGTGATGAAAACCGTAGGCGCCAGCCAGGCGACCATCATCCGCCGCTTGCTGGGCGGCGACGCCCTTGCCTTGTTGATCCCCACGCTCAGCGGTATTGCCCTGGCCAGTGCCCTGGGCCTATATCTGATCACACTAATGGGCGGCGGTATGGCCTTTCCCATTACCGCACCGGTATTAGGCTTGGTTGGCCCGGTGCTGCTGTGGCTGGGGTTTGCCGCGCCAACGCTGTGGGCGCATCTGGGACTGCCAGCCACCGCCTTGCTGCAACAGCGTGACAGCCAGCCCGGGCGCCAACGCTGGACCCTGCTAATCGCCCTGCTCACCCCGGTTCCGCTGGCCGCCGTCATGAGCGGTTCACTGACCAGCCTTTGGCCCCTGTTGCTGCTGACCTTTGCCATCGCGGTGGGGCTACCACTGCTTTTGTGGCCACTGGTGTCGTTACTGGACCGGGCCAGCGGCAGAATGCCGCTGGCTGCCCGTCTGGCCCTGCGTCGCCTGAGCCGTCGCAAGGCGACCACCCTGCCCCTGCTGGCGGCGCTGGTGGTGTCGCTGGCTGTCTTGTCCATGTCGATCCAGACCGGCAGGCAGTTGCTGAGCGACTGGCGTTCTACATTGCCCGAAAACGCACCCAACTACTTTGTCATCAACCTGTTTGATCAGGACCTGGCGCCTTTCAATGACTGGCTGGCACAGCACAACAGCGACAGCCAGCCTCTCTATCCCGTGGTGCGCGCCCGGCTCACTGCCATTAACGGTGAGCCGGTGCGTGATGCCGTGACCAAGGAGCAGGACCGGGGTGAGCGGGCATTGAACCGGGACCTGTCTCTCACCGAGGCGGATACCCTGCCTGACAGCAACGTACTGCTGGAAGGCCGCTGGGTCGAGCGACCCGGTGAGGTAACCGTGGAAAGCGAGCTGGCGGAATCGCTGGGGCTGAAGCTGGGCGACCAGCTGACCTTTACCGGGTCGTCGACGCCCATCGAGGCGCAAATTGTCGGCTTGCGGGACGTGGACTGGGAAAGCTTTGCGCCCAACTTCTATTTCATGTTTTCCCCGGGCACGCTGGATGCCCAGAGCCGCACCTGGATCACCAGTTTTTATCTGCCCCCCGAGAAAAGCACAGAGCTGGGCAGCCTGGTGCAACAGTTTCCGCAGATCAGTCTGCTGGACGTGAACGCCATCCTTGCCACCCTGGAAGACATCGTTGCCCAGGCCAGTCGCGCCGCTTTCTTCGTCGGGCTGATGCTGATGCTGGCTGCCTTGCTGGTGCTGGCCGCGGCCCTGTTGGCCACCGCCGACCAGATGCGCAAGGACAACCGCCTGCTGGTTGTCATCGGCGCTCGCCAGAGTCTGCTGCGGCGCACCGCTGCCCTGCAGGCCTTGTTCCTGATCGGCGGTGCCGCCCTGCTGGCCAACCTGATTCACGTTGCCGCACTGTTCCCATTGGGGCAGAAGCTGTTTGACGGGGAGTTGCCGTTGAGCCTGTGGCTGTTGCTGCCTTGGGGCGTCACCGGGCTGTTGGTGCTGACAGCTCGGCTGGCACCACCGTTGCGACCAGCGTCCCGTGGCGGAAAAGTCTGACGCAGACAAGGTGGTGACTTCGTAGGGTGGATTAGCCTAAGCGTAATCCACAAAATTCACCGCACCAGACTTCGAATCGCAGGAAGGTGGATTACGCCTTAGGCTAATCCACCCTACGGTTGATGCGATTCCCGCGATGTACTGCTTCTAACGTTCCGCCCCCTTTCCTCAGCCATAGAAAAGCGCTTAGCGCCGCAATGCTGCTGCCAGCCATCAACAGTGTCATCGGCACTGGCGTGCCGTCATGCCAGGCTCCCAAGACCGTGCCGATCAGCCCGGCCAGCAGGAATTGCAGCGTGCCGTTCAGGCCGGTAGCCGCACCGCTATCGCGGTCGAACAGGCTCAGAAAACTGGCGATGCCGTTGGGGATGACTAGTGCCACCATCCCCGCCGTTACCATGATCAATGGTACTACCGCCCACAGGACAAGGCTGTCTGTCAGTGTCAGTGCCAGCAAGGCCACCCCCGCCAGTGCCTGCAGAATCAGCCCTACACGCATGATGTCGGCACTCGCGTAGCGGCGCAGCAGCACCACATTCAGCCGGTTCAACCCGAGCATGGTCACCACATTGGCGCCGAAATAGAGCGGAAACTGGTCGGGGCTGATGCCGAAATAATCCATGTACAGGAAGGCGGCGTCGGTAATAAAGACAAACAGGGCCGAAAACGCCAGCGCATTGGCAAGAATAAAGCCCATGGCTGGGCGATTGCGCAGCACCCGGCCATAGGCGTTGAACAAACGATGCCACAACGACTCATTGTCCTGTCGCCGGGGCACCGTGGGCAGCGGAAAACGAACCAGCAGCATCAACATCACCCCGTAGCCTGCCAGCATGAAGAAAATGCTCTGCCACCCGGCAAAATTGAGCAGCGCCACGCCCACCGCCGGCGCCACCAACGGCGCAATCAGCATGACCAGGCCAATACTGGTGAGCACCCCGGCGGCCTGCTGGCCGGTAAAATGATCCCGTACCGAGGCTGCAGCGATCACCACGGATGCACCACCACCCATGGCCTGCAGGAAACGCAGCAGGTAAAGCATCTGGATGTCATTACTGAAAGGAATGATCAAGCTACCGGCAATAAACAACAGCAGGCCCACATAGGCCACCGGCTTACGACCAAAATGGTCCGACAACGGGCCGCCCAGCCACTGGCCCAGTGCCACGCCGAGCACATAGACACTCACTGATATTTCGACATCATGGATCGGCACGGCAAAATGCTCAGACATGGCCAACAATGCCGGCAGATAGGTATCGATGGCCAGAGGCCCCAGGGCGACCAGGGTGCCGAGTAAAACCGCTAGTCGACGGGGGGAGATTTGGGCTTGCATGCAATGTCCATTCAGGCAGTGAGAACGGGATGGTAACGCATGTGCCTATTAGCTTCAGTGAATTTATGAACCTGATTCATGCATGCTTTTGAAAAACGGGTTGCGGCCACCGTGCTGTCCTGTGACCATTAGCCGCTTTGGCGGGTTAATGAAAGCGCCCCTGCCCATGGGGTTTCCAGAAACGCAATGGGTAACCGCGATGACAACACGACCAACGGACCGGAACCTGTCCTCATCTGTGCCCGTGATTCAACATTCTGCGGCTCAGCCTGCTTACCCTGCTGACACCTTTTGTCCAGCCCCCCGTCTTTACCAAACGGAAACTGCATGAATTTAGAGATTGCATACCAATTGGCCATCATCACCGTTGTGGCCTTCCTGTGTCAGTGGGTTTCCTGGCGTATCAAGCTGCCCGCCATTCTTCCTCTGCTGCTGACAGGTCTGGCACTGGGGCCACTCACCGGGGTACTGCAACCCAAAGAGCTGCTGGGTGATCTGCTGCTTCCAGGCGTATCGCTGGCGGTATCGATCATTCTCTTTGAAGGGGCCATGACCCTGCGCTTCGATGAAATTCGTGGCTTGGAGAAAACCGTTCGCCGGCTGGTGACATGGGGGGCGCTGGTCACCTGGTCGATTGTCGCCGTGTCTGCCTGGTGGTTCCTCAAGCTGTCGTTTGACCTTGCCCTGCTGTTCGGCGCCCTGGTGGTGGTCACCGGTCCTACCGTGATTGTTCCGCTGCTGCGCAGCGTACGCCCCGTCAGCAGCGTCGCCCGCTTGCTTCGCTGGGAAGGCATCGTCATCGATCCGTTGGGTGCCATTTTTGCGGTACTGGCCTATGAGCTGGTGGTGGCCAGCGGGCAGGAAGGTGCGTTACTGCATACCCTGTGGCTGTTTTTCCAGACTATCACCGTCGGCGCCGCTATCGGTGCTGTGGTCGCCATGGGCCTGGCAGCGCTGCTGCGCCGGCATCTGGTACCAGAATATCTGCGCAGCTTCCTGGTGCTGTCGCTGGTGATTGGCGAATTCGTACTGGCGAATGCTCTCAGCGAGGAATCCGGCCTGGTGGCGGTTACCGTCACCGGTATCGTGCTGGCGAACCTCAAGGGGGTTCGCACCAACGACATTCTCCACTTCAAGGAGAACCTCTCGGTCATTCTGATCTCCGGG
>NZ_JBNPEC010000014.1:0-7335 GCF_051117345.1 Alcanivorax sp. | reverse complement strand
TCGTTCAGGGCCGGGGTCAGGTAACCACCGTGGCATTGGGCCTGTTGCCAGCGTCGGGATGCCTCGCAGGCCCGGCAATAGCTCACCTGACCACGGATATGTTTGAGCGGTAACCAGCCCAGGCCGTGAAGGGACTGGCTGTGACCGGCGGTGCAGAGGACGACGGCATCGGCACTGAGCGTTTCCCCGTGCTCCAGCGCCACCTGGGCCGGGGCGCCTTCTTTCAGGGAGACCACCCGGGCCGGCGCCTGGCTGATGGCGGGATGGTTCAGCAGATGCTGGCACCAGCGGGCCGGCCTCAGATAGCCGCCGCCGAGCAGTTGCACGGCATTATCGCCGTGAGGCTGAAGCAGCTCCTGTGGCCAGGCACCGGTTGTCATGGCCTGCTCCAGCTTGTCTCGCTGGCGCTCATCCACGTAGTGCTGGATCACCCCGTTCAGGTTGCCGTCTTCCGGCTGTGCCGGGTATCCGTGGCGTTGCAACCAGCGCAGGGCGTGGCCGTAGCTTTGCTGATAGAAGCGGTTCTGGGCGGTGAGATGGGGGCTGGGGGTGCTGTAGACCACCCCGGCCAGGTTGCCGGAGGCATGATTAGCGATGCCATCCGGGTCCAGCACCGTTACCCGGCAGCCCCGCTCGGCCAGGGCCCGGGCTGTGGTGGACCCGGCGAGTCCGGCACCGACTACCAGGACGTGGCCCGTTGCCGGTGCGGGGTGGGGGGCTTCCTGGCCTTCGATCTTGCCAACCAGCATATGCCGTTTGTGGCCGAAACCATCGCGCTTGTGCATGACAAAGCCGACCTCGGCAAGTCCGCGACGGACAACCCCGGCGGCAGTAAAGGTGGCCAGGGTGGTGCCGGGCCGGCTGAGTCTGGCCAGTTGGGCGAACAGTTCTGGCTGCCACATGTCCGGGTTGCGGGCCGGGGCAAAGCCGTCCAGAAACCAGGCATCCACCGGGTGGTGGAACTGTGGCCACAACGCCAGGGCATCGCCATGGAGCAGGGTCAGCTGCACACGGGGGTGTAGCTGGAGGCGGTGAAAGCCGGTAGTCGGGGCCGGATACTCTGACAGCAACCTCTCTGCCAGCGAGGCCAGCGCCGGCCAATGGGCCAAGGCTCTGGCCAGATCCGCTTTGCGTAGTGGGTGCTTTTCCACGGAGACCAGGTGCAGCCGGGCGCTGTCCGGGGCGTGCTCCAGAAAATCCCGGGCAGCCAGCAGGCAATTCAGACCCGTACCGAAGCCGGTTTCACCGATAACGAAATTAGCGCCTGCGGCCAGTGCCCGGAAGCGCTCCGGCAGCCGGTTGCCCTGCAGAAACACGTAATCGCTTTCTGCCATGCCGTCCTGGCGGGAGAAATAGGGATCGTCAAAGTCCACCGCCACCGGGGTGGTCTCTTGCCAGTCAACGGTGGCCGGCTGGATGGGTGAGAAGGTTGGGGTTGTCATGGTTACAGGCCGCAAGCTACAAGCTACAAGCTGCAACGCGAATCCCGGTTTGTCTGTGTTGCAACGCTGGCGCCGCGTCCAGATTCTGGGTGTGGCTTGTCGTGTTCAAGAAAGACAGAACCTCGCCCAGTTCAGAATCGCGGGCAGAGAGTAATTGTTCTGCCCGGCTTTTATCCGCGTTGTCGCTTGAAGCTTGCGGCTTGCTGCTGTCTTTCTGTGCCGCCTTGAACTCGGCCAGCGCGCGTTTGCCATGCTGCAACAGCCAGCGGGGACTTTGCTGGTAACTGGCATTGTTGATGCGTATGTAAACCCCATCAATCAGGGTCACCAGCAGGGACTGGTTCTGGATAGGCCTCCCCTTTTCCACCCAGCGCATTTGGGCCTGGGCGGAGGGATGGCCTTCCAGATCCAGCAGGGTTTCGCTGAGGATGGTCAGGGCATTGGCGCTGTCTTGCAGGGCCTGGTTCACCCGTCTTTGTCGTACCTCGCTGTAGTAACTGGCGACAGCCCGCTCCGCCGGCATGTTATCCCAGCCCGCAGGCAGGCCGCTGAGGGTCAGTGATAACTGCTCTTTTTTATCTTCACTTCGATAATGCAGGGTGCGGCCCCGTTGGGTGCTGATTTCCCCGTCCAGTTTCAGGCCGGCCAGTTGCTGGGGGACCTGGAAGTAAGACAGGTCCACGGCCTGGGCGGTTGGTGTCACCGGCCCGCGTTGCTCGTCGCTTGATCCAGTGCTGAGTCTTGGCAGCTTCTGGGCCGTAGGGGGCTGCTCACGGTTGGGCTGAGTGCCGCAGGAAACCAGGCCCAGCAGGGCGATCAGCGGCAACAGATAGCAAACTTTTACATTCATTGTTGTCATCATGAGGCAAGGTGTTCCCGGTTTACCTGATGTGGCGGCGATTTTCTGGTGGCACAATACAAGATACCCGATGAGGATACCCTTTATAGGGAAAGGCGGATGGAAAAACCATCACAGAACGGTATGCGCACTGGCGTTGCAATGGCATTGCTGTTTGCCATTATCACCGTCCCCTTTGCGATTGCGTCTTTCCTGATGGTTCAACATCGCCTGGATCTGCTGGCGGGCTACAAGACCATGCAGGGCGATCTCAGGTTGTTCGAAAGTGGCCTGACGGCCTTTTCGCCCCTGGATGACATGCGTGACCTGGCGCCGGTGATGATCCATACCCAGCATCCGGAGATCGTGTCCCGTTTTGAGCTCAGCGCGGCGAGAGCGGACAGCCGGTTACAGGCCTTTCTGGAGCAGGTGCGTGAACGGGACATACCTGGCCTGAATGACCAAGCTGGACTGCTTAGCGAAACCTGGGCGGGTCTGACCGTGAAAACCGGTATTCCCCTGGAAGACGTGGCGGGTCCCTACGATAACGTCAATCGCATTGCCCAGCGTCTGGGCAATGCCCTTTCCTCAGTGCTGATTGCGTCGGATATGTCAGTGGGGGAGGGATTGGAGCCCAATGAAGTGCTGTCCCTGACGTTGGGCTCGTTTCGTCAGGCGCAGAATGACATCGGGTTGATTCGTGCGCTGGCGCTTTATGTCAGTCAGCGTGGTGGTTACCTGGGGGATAACGACGCCCGTCGTCTGGAAAATGCCTGGCAGCGTCTGCAGCAGCAGCTCTCGGTTATCGACAGCGAAATCAAGGCGCTGTCCGCCAGGACCGGTGCCATCGAGCTGCAGCAGCAGTGGCGGCTGGTGAAGGACGAACTGCAACGATTTCTGTTGTGGTCTGAACAAGAGCTGATTCTGGCGCCCCGGGTCCAGGTAAGCTGGGAGCAGGCCTATGATCGCAGCCGCCATGCCATGCAGTCGCTGGCAGGCTTGTCTGACAGCCTGGTAGAGCTGTCGGTGCAGCTGGTGGAGCACACGCGCGAGGAAAAACTGCGAGGCAGCATTTTTCTGATGCTGGCGGTGCTGTTGCTTTATGCCATGGTATTGGGCTTGGCCCTGTTGGTTTACCGCTCCAATTCCCGCGCCATCAGTGCCCGGGCGGAAAGTCTGGCCAAGGGGCAGTTCCTTGCTCGTATGAGCCACGAAATTCGTACTCCCCTCAATGGGGTGATCGGGCTGGCCGAGTTGTTACGCGAAACCGATCCCACTCCCCGACAGCAGGAATACATCAGCCTGATCGACAGTGCCGGGCGCACCCTCACCGCGCTGATCAATGATGTGCTCGATTTTGCCAAGATTGAGGCCGGTAAATTGCAGTTGGTGGAAGAGGAGTTTGACCTGCCCCTGCTGATGGCCGAGTGCGCCCAGATGTTCAATCTGCCCGCCAGTGATAACGGCACCCTGGTGCTGCTCGATATGGATAGCAATACCCCTTCCCGGGTGGTGGGTGATCCTACCCGGCTGCGTCAGGTGCTGATCAACCTGCTGGGCAACGCCGTCAAATTTACCCGAAACGGCAGAGTGGTACTGTCTCTGGCCTATCGCCAGGTAAGCCAGGAACAGCCCTTGTTCAGCTTTGCCGTGACCGATACCGGCATTGGCCTCAGTCAGGAAGAGCAGGCCCGGTTATTCCAGCATTTTGCCCAGGCCTCTGCGGATACGGCGAAACGCTTTGGTGGCACGGGGTTGGGATTGTCTATCAGCCGCGAACTGGTGGCGTTGATGGGCGGAGACATCCATGTGGAAAGTGCTCCCGGTAAGGGGGCCCGTTTCAGTTTCAGCGTTCAGATGGCGGCGGACAAAGGGGATGTGCCGACGATGGAGCAGGAGGCACCGCCGGCCTGGTTGTGGGATGTGCAGGGAAACCTGGCGGACTGGATGCTGGCGGACCGGCGGTTTCAGGCGGTGCACCGGGTCAGTAATAGCTCGCAACTGGCGGCGCTGGGGTCACTGGAAGGGGCCGGGGTCCTGTTGATCAACGGTATGCCCGACCGGGACCTGCTGGAGGAAGCCCTGCAGATGGTGCGTATCAGTCAGGCGCCGTTGCAGATTTTGCTGCTGACCGGGATGCGCTGTGATGCTCCGGACTGGTTACCTCCACAGGTGCAGCTGCTGCGTCGTTCGGTGCTTACGGTGAACGAACTCAAGCAGTTACTGGGGCGGCAGATACCCAGCAGTATTCCGATTATTTCACAGGAGGAAGGGGAAGAAGCCGTTGCCGCACTGCAGGTGCTGGTGGTGGAGGACAACCCGGTGAACCAGATGGTGACAAAGGGGTATCTGGAGCGGTTGGGTATCGGCCGGATTGATATTGCCGAAGATGGCGCCCGCGCGCTGGACATGTTCCAGCAAGCTGCCGGTAATTATGACCTGGTACTGATGGACCTGGATATGCCGGTGATGGACGGGTTCACCAGTGCCGCTCGAATGCGCGATTGTGAAGAACGTGAACACTGGCCCCCTTGTCAGATCCTGGCGCTGAGCGCCCATGCGGTATCCGAACTGGGAGGGCGGGTACAGCGAGCAGGGATGAACGGCCAGTTGATCAAACCGCTTTCTCTGACCGCTATGCGCGATGCCATTGCTCGGTACCTGGGGAGTCTGTGAATAACGCTTTGTAGGCTCAGCAGCCTGATAGACGTCAAGGCATCAGGTATTCGAGAAAATCCTGAAAGGGGAGTGGCATCAAGGGGGCCAGTGTCACCAGTATCCCCAGCATGACCAGCACCAGGAATTCCAGGCGCCAGGCCTGGTGACGCCGCCATCCATGAAAGCACAGGGCCACGGCTGTCAGAACCACGCCGCCATGGAAACTGGCCATGCTCACCAGTTGCCACTGCACATCCTGTAAAGCCAGCATCACTCCACCGAACATCAGAAGCAGGGCTCCGCAGGTCAGGGCATTAGCGGCGTCATGCTTGCGGAAAGTGGACATACCGGTGTCTCCCGTCGATTGAATGGTCTTGTCTGGAAGCCTAAGCAATAGTTATGCCTGTTTCGGTCAGGGATTCTAGGAAGGATTAATGACTGCCGTATGAAGCCAGAATATTGCATTTCGTCACTTTTTTGCCATCTTTATGTGTGAGAGTGGTTAACTTGTGTAGTGTTTAATTCGTATAATCCGCCTCCGACGATTGTGTCTTTCGGGTTTTGGGATAGAGGGTTCCTGCATGCGTTATTTGTCTTTTGTCCTGTTTGCTGTGTTGGCGCTGCCGGCCCATGCACAAATCAGTAGCGGCATGAGCGAGCGGTTGTGTCTGGCGGCGAGTCAGGAGAGTGCGTTCGGCGCTCTGGTCGATGATCTGATTGAAAGCGATGAGCTGGCGTTGACCTCAGGTGAGCAAGTGCTCTCCTTGTCCTGCCAGGATGGCAGCAGCGTGCTGGAAAAGATGGTACTGGCCCGCCAGGCAGAGAATCTGGAATACGCGGTGATTGATCTGGGTCTGAATCTGAGCGCCTCCCGGGTAGCTCTCCATGGCCAGACCTTGCCTCTGAAAGAAGCCCTGCAGCGCCTTGGTGAACAGGGTGACAGTGACGTTCAGGATTTCGTGCGAAGCTATCTGAGCGATCTGGCCGATGAAGACTTCAACCCCAACCTGCGGGTCAGCCTGAAGTAAGTGAAGCGCTGAATGCCCGGCGTCGGACAACAAAAACGGATGACGTGAAGAAGATGCCTCTCGCTGATTTGCGTGAGGCATTCCTACCTACCGGTATCACCCGCTATAATTCGCCCCGCATTGTGATACCGGAACCCCTATGTCTGACCAGCAGGACCGTATTTACGCCACGGCGCACCAGCAGGTGACCCGCTTTTCGTTCGATGACACCGTGGTGCGTGTCTTCCCGGACATGATTCGACGTTCGGTGCCGGGCTATCCCACCATCATCGACATGATCGGGGTCCTCGCCGCCCGTTACGCCCAGCCGGATACCTGTCTCTATGATCTCGGCTGTTCCCTGGGTGCAGCCACCACGGCCATGGCAATGTTGACTGCAGATCAGGGCAACCGGCTGATCGCCGTGGATAATTCTGCGGCCATGATCCGTCAGGCGAGCACACTGATTGCAGAAACCGGGCAAAGCGAGCGGGTCAGTCTGCTGGAAGGTGATGTAGCCAGCATGGATTTCGAACCGTGCTCCATGGCGGTGCTCAATTTCACCTTGCAGTTCATTGCCCCGGACAAGCGCGACGCCCTGATTCAGCGTCTTGCCGACGCTACCGTGCCCGGCGGTATTCTGGTGCTGTCGGAAAAGATCCGCTTTGCGGACGATGCGGAGAATGCCCTGCAGACCGAGCTGCACCATGCTTTCAAGCGTAACAATGGCTATTCGGATCTGGAGATCAGCCAGAAACGCACCGCGCTGGAAAACGTGCTGATACCGGAAACCCTGGCGGATCATGAAGCGCGTCTGCGTCGGGCCGGTTACCGGGAGATCCATGTCTGGTTCCGCTGCTTCAATTTCGTCTCTCTGCTGGCGGTGCGCTGATGCTGAAGGACTATCTGCAGCAGTGTGAAACGGCGCTGCGGGAACTCTATGCCCAGCCCCAGCGGGACACGCTGATGGCCCTGTGTCGGGATCGCCTGCTGGATAACCCCCATGGTGATTTGCCCCGCTGGCTGGCGGCGCTCAACGCGCTGCCCGAGGGGCCGGCAGACTGTGATTTCGCGGCGGATACCCTGCGCATCGGCAAGCCCGGCGAGGTTGATCCGGCGGACGTGAAAGGGGCTCTGGAGGGGCTAATTCCCTGGCGCAAGGGGCCCTTTGATTTCTTCGGCGTGCAGATCGACACCGAATGGCATTCTGACTGGAAGTGGCAGCGGGTCGCACCACATTTGTCTCCCCTGGCCGGACGGCGGGTGCTGGATGTGGGCTGCGGCAGCGGCTATCACTGCTGGCGAATGGCGGCGGCCGGTGCGGGGCAGGTGGTGGGACGCGATCCGACCATCCTGTTTCTGGTGCCGTACCTGGCGGTGCGCCGCTTCG
>NZ_JBNPEC010000213.1:0-7361 GCF_051117345.1 Alcanivorax sp. | reverse complement strand
GTTGCCACCGGCATCGCCAACCGCACCGTCTCCGCCGGCCTCACCGACCAGAAACACGAAGAAACACGCGCCAAAGCCGATGCCCTGTACAAGCGTCGCAACTTTTCCCCGGACCAGGTGGCCGCCGCCATTTTCGATGCGGTGCAGAACAACCCGGCCCTGTCGCTGGTGGGCGCCGAAGCCTGGACCACCCGACTGCTCAGCCGCTTTGCCCCGGTATTGTCCCGGCAGGTAGCACGCCTGGACATAACCGCCTGATTGATGACGTGTTGACGATAACAACGGGAGAACAACAGCCATGAACAGCCCTGTACGCCATCAACTGAAAGCACGCCGAGTGCAGTTTGATTTCGACAATACGCCACTGCACTGGCTCAAGGATGATCCGTTTTCCACCCATGTGATCAACGGCATTCACCTGCTGTTACCCGCCGGGGAGCTGTGGTTCTGCCGGGTCTACAACCAGGCCCTGCCACTGGTCAGTGACGACCAGCTACGCGCCGACGTGGAAGGCTTTATCCGTCAGGAAGCCGTGCACTCCCGCGCTCACAGCAAGGCCCAGCTTTATCTGGAACGCCATGGACTAAGCGTGGATGAGTACGTGCAACGGGTGGAATGGCTGTTCGGCACCTTCCTGGGGGATGCGCCCTTCGGGCTGAAACTGCTGCAGCGCAAGGCAATTCAGAAACAATGGCTGGTACTGCGCGTAGGAGTGATTGCCGCCATTGAGCACTTCACCGGCGTGCTGGGCCAGTGGGCCATGGACAACGAAAGCTGGGAAGAAAACGGCGATCCGGCCATGGTGGACCTGTTCAAGTGGCACCTGGCGGAAGAAGTGGAACACCGCACCGTGGCCTTCGACCTGTTCGAACACCTGTGCCAATCCCAGCTCGGTTTTTACGTGAGCCGCCAGGCGTTGATGGCCATCGTGTTTCCGCTGTTCATCTACTTCATTTCCGAAGGCGGTCGCAGCCTGGCCCGACAGGACCCGGACCCCAGCGTGCGCAAACTGGGCCACACCCTGATACCGCAGTTGCTAATGCAACTGGAACTGACCGGCAAGCGCACCGATAACGTGCCCACCTTCACCTTCCTGGTCAACGCCACCCTGCGCTGGCTGTCACCGCGCTTTCATCCGATCCATGAAGGCGACACGGAACAGGCACTGGCCTACCTGGCGCGCTCGCCGGCGGCACAGGCGGCGGCGGTGCACTGAAACTTCACCCCGCCAAAGAGCCTGCCCGGACTTGGTCCGGGCAGGCTCGAAGCGATGACAACAATCAGAAGCGAGTGACGAGGTTCGAGTAACAAAAAACCTTTCGCTCTTCGCAACTCGTAACTCGCTGCCTAGCCCCTACATCGGCACCTTGTCGAACCAGGGCGCCGCCTCTTCCAGCTGCCCCGCCAGCGCCAGCAGCTTGCCTTCATCGCCATGGCCGCCGACGAACTGGGACCCCAGCGGCAGACCGCTGTCGCACCAATGTAACGGCACCGACATGGCCGGCACCCCGGTGACATTGGCGAACTGGGTAAAGGGCATGTACTTGAAGTTCTCCATGGCCATCTGCTCGATCATGCCGGTCTTCATCAACAGTTTTTCTCCGCCCACCTTGAGCAGCATTTTCAGGGCACTCTGCTGCCAGCCCGGGGTGGCCATTTCCCCGATGCGTGCGGGCGGCATGGCCAGCGTCGGCGTCAGCCAGAAATCGTACTGCTCCAGGAAGGTATCCAGCGCGATCATGTACTGTTGCCAGCGCGTCTGACATTTCACGTATTCATGGGCGGGCGTCGCGCGGCCAAAGGCGGCAATGGCCAGCGTATCCAGCTCGAATCCCTCGTCACCACAACCGGTCAATGCCTTCACTTCATCAACCTCGGCGGCACACTGACCAAACCAGACGGACAGCCAGTCCATGCACATCTGCTTGGCATCCATCTGCGGTTCGGCCTCGACTACTTCGTGGCCCAGGTCTCGTAGCAGGGCCACGGTTTTCTCCACTGCTTTTACCGCTTCCGGGTCCACCGGCGTCCCCAGCGGCGACGCCGTGGAAAAACCGATGCGCAGTTTCCCGGGCCGCGATGCCGCCGCCACTTGATAGGGCTGCTCCGGGGCCGCGATATGGAACAGGCTGCCGCGCTCATCACCGTGAGTCAGATCCAGCAGCAGTGCACTGTCACGCACCGAGCGGGTCAGTACATGGTTTACCGCAATGCCGTGCATGGCTTCGGTAAAGGTAGGCCCCCAGGGCGTGCGCCCGCGGCCGGGCTTGAGTCCGAACAGTCCACAGCAAGCCGCCGGGATACGAATACTGCCACCCCCGTCATTGGCGCCGGCTACGGGCACCACCCCCGACGCCACCATGGCGGCAGAGCCACCGGACGAACCACCGGGGGTATGATCCGGGTTCCAGGGGTTGCGGGCCGGGCCATAGGAATCTGGCTCGGTGATACCCTTGGCGCCGAACTCGGGGGTATTGGTGCGACCGAAAGGCACCAGCCCCGCAGCTTTCCAGCGTGCCACCAGGGTGGAATCCTGGTCGGCGCGAATATCGTGTTTCTTGCGTGCCTTGTTGCCCTGATAGCTGGGCGCACCAGCCATTTCCTGAAACAGGTCCTTCACCAGCATGGGCACCCCGGCCAGCGGCCCCGCCAGCGGTGCTGCCGCCCGTTCCCGGGCCTGCTCATAGAGAGGAATGATCAGCGCATTCAGGGAGGGATTTACCTGCTCCGCCCTGGCGATGGCTGTCTCCAGCAACTCGCTGGCAGCGACCTCGCCCTTACCCACCAGCTCCGCCAGCCCCATGGCATCAAATTGGCGATATTCCTCGAACTTCATGCGTGTGCTCTCCCGAAAACGTTATCGTTTTTGCGACGGTCGCAAGGCGACAATCCGGTTACTGTGGCATAGTCTGCCCTGCCAAGTGGGCCAAAGCTTGTGTGTTTACGTTGTAGGGGCAAAGCATGAAAGCGATCGGTTTCAACCAACCCAGAACCATTGATGATGTGCACGCGCTGGAGGATATCCAGCTGGATCTGCCGTCTCCCGGTCCCCGGGATCTGCTGGTGTCGGTGCAGGCAGTATCGGTGAATCCCATCGACGCCAAGTTGCGCCAGCGGCCTCTGGATCAGCCCGGTTACCGGGTGCTGGGGTTTGATGCCGCCGGGGTGGTAGAAGCCGTGGGCGCGGAAGTGGAACACTTCCGCGCCGGTGATCGGGTCTGGTATGCCGGCGCCTTACAGCGCCAGGGCAGCAACGCCCAGTACCAGTGCGTGGACGAGCGCCTGGTGGCAAAGAAACCAGACAGCCTGGGCATGCAGGAAGCCGCCGCCCTGCCCCTGACGGCCATCACTGCCTGGGAGGCCCTGGAAGACCAGCTCGGTTTCCGCCCCGGCGAATGCAAGGGGAAAAGCCTGCTGGTGATCGGCGGTGCCGGTGGCGTGGGCTCCATCGCCATCCAGCTGGCTGCCCACCATTTCGGGCTGACCGTGATCGCCACCGCCGGGCGCGAGACCTCCGCCAACTGGTGCCAGGCCATGGGCGCCCATCAGGTAGTGGACTACCGCAAGGAACTGCTGTCGCAACTGGAGCTGATCGGCCACCCTCAGGTGGACGGCATCCTGGTCACCCAGAGCCTGGACGAATACTGGCACAGCGCCTGCCAGGCGGTGGCCCCGCTCGGTGGCATCTGCGCCATCGTCGACGCCCGCGCGCCGCTGGACCTGAACCCGCTGAAACCGAAAAGCGCCCGCTTCTGCTGGGAGTTCATGTTCACCCGCGCCATGTTCGCCGCCGAGATGCCCCGCCAGGGCCAGATCCTCGATCAGCTGCGCACCCTGGTGGACGCCGGCACCATCCAGACCACCCTCAGCGAAGGCCTGGGCCCGATCAACGCCAACAACCTGAAGACCGCCCACCGGCGGCTGGAGAGTGGACAAACGATTGGCAAGTTGGTGTTGGCGGGGTGGGAAAGTAGTTAACAGTTAATAGTGAATAGTTAACAGCGACGCGATTCGGGTGTGCTGTTTTTTTCAACGCAAGAGGCCGCGCTCAAACCATGGGCGCGGCCTCTTGCGTTAAAGATCAAACCTCTCTTTTCACGCGCAACTGTTAACTATTCACTATTAACTGTTAACTCCCAACCACTCCCCCATCATCCCGGGTAATCACCACTGTTGCCGAGCGGGGTCGGGTAACGCCATCGCTGGCGGGGAAGCTCAGGGTGGGGTGCTGGATGTTGATCCACAGGGTGGTGCCATCCGGGGTTCCGGTGATGCCGGTGACCTCGCAGCCTTTAGGGCCCACCAGAAATCGTTTTACTTCACCGCTGTAGGGATTGGCGCAGAGTAATTGGTTGGTGCCCATGGCACGGTGGGCGGGGCTGTCTTCATCGTAGTCGGTTTCGATCCACAGGCGCCCCTGGGGGTCGAACCAGAGACCGTCCGGGGAAGAAAATATGTCGCCCTGGATGGTGCCGATCTGGTTGGCGGGCACGTCCGCATCCTGCGGGTAACCGGCCAGCATGAACAGTTCCCACTGGAAGGTGGTGGCGGTCGGGTCATCGCCTTGCTCCCGCCAGCGCAGGATATGCCCGTGCTGGTTGTCCCAGCGCGGGTTGGCGCTGTTGATGGGCTGGTCATCGCGGCGGCCACGCTGGTCGTTGTTGGTCAGGGTGACATAGACCTCCCGGTTATCCGGCTTCACCGCCACCCACTCCGGCCGGTCCATGCTGGTGGCGCCGAGCAGATCGGCGGCGCGGCGGGCTTCGATCAGCACCTGGGCCTGACTATCAAACCCGTTGGCGTCGGTGAGCGGGCCGTCCCCGAAAACCAGCGGCTTCCACTGCCCTTTGCCCTTGTCCCCAAACACTCCTACATAGAGGATACCGTCATCAAGCAGGTGGCGATTGGCGGCACGGTTTTCCGGCTGATAGCGCCCGGCGGGGACAAACTTGTAGATGTATTCGCCGCGGGTGTCGTCACCAAAATAAAACGCCATGCCCCCGTCCGGCCCCACGGACGGGGTGGCGCATTCGCGGACCAGCCTGCCCATGGCGGTGCGCTTTATCGGGGTGCTGTCCGGATCGAAAGGATCGATTTCCACCACCCAGCCGAAACGGTTGGGCTCATTCACATGGCCGCCGTGGGGCTGCTCCGGGTAGGGGGTGGCATCAAACCGCGAGTCTACGGATTCCCAGGCAAAGTATTTACTGTTGTCACCCTGGCTGAGCCGATAGCGCTGGTGGGCCACGCGCTGGCGGTAGTCATGCTGATCCCGGTTGACGAAATAGTTGGGCCAGTTTTCCTCGCAGGCGAGGTAAGTCCCCCAGGGGGTAAAACCCATGGCGCAGTTGGCAATGGTACCGAGCACGGTGCTGCCGCGGGGATCGCTGGCCGTCTTCAGGGCGTCGGTGCCGGCGGCAGGGCCGCGCAGGGCCATGGCAGTCATGCCGGTGATACGACGATTGAAGCGGGAATCCATCACCCGCTGCCACTGGCCATCGTCGTCCTGGCGCACTTCAATCACGCTGACACCGTGGGCGGCCTGTTCCTTTTTCACTTCCGCCTCGGGTCGCTGCCGCCGACCGTTGCCATCATGGGTAAAGGTCGGCCCCTGCGGGTGAAGAAACGTGAGCGCCACCTTTTCGTGGTTGATCACCAACAGGCCACGCTGATTGGGGGCCTCGGCAAAGGGAAAGAAATGCATGCCGTCGTGGTTATCGCCGGCCTGCTGCAATTGCTCCTGCCAGTCGTTGCTACCGTCAGCCCGCCAGGCCGGTGCGCCCTGGCGGATCGGGTCGCCCCAGGCATACAGGACCCGGGCGCTGTAGCCTTCGGGCACATTGACGCTATCGAAGGTCATGTCCGTCTGCGGCGGCAAGGGCGAGAACCCCATCAATGGCATGGCCGTGGACGATGCGGGCTGCTCACACCCGGCCAGGGGCGCGGTAAAAAAACCGGCCACGGCGGCGCCCAGCCCTCCCTTCAGGACCGCCCGGCGGGGTAACGCGGAGCCATGGCCCGGGCGCGTTACCGGCTGATCGTCCAGCGCCTCAAGGGCATCGATACGATCCTGTTCATTCATGGCCGTTTCCTTGTTCGGACAACTGCAGGGCGTGATCAATGGCCGTCCAGGGCACCAGCTTGAAGTTCTGCGGCGCCTGGGGAAGACGATTGCGACCATCCTGCACCACCAGCAGACCTTCCGTGTAGGGGCCACCCAGGTTCGCTGACGTCACTTCCAGGCCATCGGTTTCCGACACGCCGTCGATGCCTTGTGCCACATTCATGCCGATACGAAAACGGCCGCGCCAAGTATAAGGCGGCTCGGCGTCCACCAGCACAAAGCTGTTATTGCCCTGACTGGAGATCACCAGGAAATGCTGACCGCCTTTGCGGTACAGGGCCAGCCCTTCAATGTCCGCGTGCAGTCGCTCACTGACGGCCGCCACCTGCTGCACTTTCGCCGGTTGGTCCGCCGCAGCCGGGAACACCCAGACCGCCTTGTCCTCCTCACCCACGAACAAACGGCCGCTGTCATCATCCGCCACGCAGCCCTCCGGCTGACTGGCCACCTTCAGCTTGCGTACCAGGCTACCCTGCAGGGTGTCCCCCTCGACCTGCAACAACCACTGCTCGATGGCACCGCTCTTGCCATTGGGGAAGGCATACAGGCCCTGTTCATCCTGATACAGGCACAGCCCGTAAATCTCTTCCAGCCCGGTGGCGATCTGGCCGGCGTCTTCCAGCACACCGGTGAGCGGATCGATCAGAAACACATGCAGGCTGTTGTGATCACGGTTGCTGGCCACGGCAATGTCATAGCGCCGGCCGGCCACATCCAGATCGTAGCGGACATCCACGTTGTTGAGCCTGCCGGCGGCCAGGAACTGGGTTTCCAGGCCATCCAGCCCGTAGACATGCAGGCCGGCTTTCTTGTCGGTGCCGAGAAGGCGGCTGGCTGAGGGGGTCTGACGGTTGAGCCAGACAGCCGGGTCGTCGGCGGCATCGCCGAACCGGGCCACGGTATCGGTCTGGGCACTGGGCTCGACCACAGGCATGGCATCCGTGACAACCGGGTCCGCGTCCCAGGCAAGCGCCAGGTGGCGCACGCCGTGGTCGCCATCATCCAGCGCATAGAGAGTCAGGGTCTCGCCATCATGGGACGCGGTGAGGCGTTCCGGCTCGTCCAGCTCCGGCACGGTGTAACGGTGATGCACGTCATCGGCAAATCGGTAGAGGTGAAGGTCCCCCGCTTCCTTGTCGAGCAGGGCCACGCCACCGGGAATCACCGCCAACCCGCCGGCGCTTTCGCGAATGTTGCCACGGGGTGCCAGCAGATCCAGCAACTCCCGCTCCGGGTC
>NZ_JBNPEC010000135.1:0-7369 GCF_051117345.1 Alcanivorax sp. | reverse complement strand
CGCTACCGGGCTTTCGGTTTCCGGCCGGTCGCTGCACGTTCTGGAACTGCGCGCGCAGGCGACCTACGATCATGCCCCCATCGTCCAGAATGGCGGCACGCTCTATCTCAGTGCGAATGCGGGTATCAACCCGCTGCCAGAAAGACGGCAGCAAAGAAAGCAGCACCGGCTGCACCCAGAACAAAACTGCCAACCTTCGGGAAGGCATCCGCAGCGGCCCGGGCCGCTGCCAGAGACGCATCGAATACCGGTAACGCACGGACCGCGACTGCCGGCAAAGGGACTTCGCCGAGCCGATCCACCACTTCTGCTCAGGTAAAAGCAAACGTGAAAAAGAAAACCGCCTCATCCGCCTCGCAGGCTCAAATGCACGGCTTCAAGCCCTACATGCCAGCCAAAAACGAGGAGTACATGAACGAGAAGCAACGCGAACACTTCCGCCAGATCCTGCTGGCCTGGCGCCAGGAGTTGATGGAAGAAGCGGATCGCACCATGCACCATTTGCAGGACGAGCAGGCCAACCTGCCCGACCCCGCTGACCGCGCCACCCAGGAAGAAGAGTTTGCCCTGGAGCTGCGTACCCGCGACCGCGAACGCAAGCTGCTGAAGAAGATCGAGAAGACTCTGGATCTGGTCGACAAGGACGATTACGGCTTCTGCGAAGCCTGCGGCATCGAAATCGGCATCCGCCGCCTGGAAGCCCGCCCCACCGCCGACCTGTGCATCGACTGCAAGGAGCTCGCGGAGATCAAGGAAAAGCAGCTGGCCGGTTAAGATCAGTGAATAGTTAACAGTGAACAGTTAATAGCTCGCGATAGCGGGCTTTCGTTCTTGATATGCTGGAAGCCGCGCCCATAACTGGTTCGCGGCTTCCTCGCTTTTACACTGCTGTTAGCCGTATCTCGCGCAACTATTAACTGTTAACTATTCTCTATTAACTGTCTTTATGACCTATCGCGGACGCTTCGCCCCCACCCCCTCCGGCCCCCTGCATTTCGGGTCGCTGGTGGCTGCGCTGGCCAGTTGGCTGGAAGCGCGCCATGCCGGCGGTGAATGGCTGGTGCGCGTGGATGATCTGGATCCACCCCGGGAAATGCCCGGCGCCGCCGATACCATCCTGCGTCAGCTGGACACCTTCGGGCTGCATTGGGATGGCACAGTGCGCTACCAGAGTCAGCGGCAATCCGCCTATCAGCAAGCGGTGGACTCCCTGCTCGACAGCGGCCATGCCTTTCACTGCCGTCTGACCCGGAAACAGCTGGCCACCCTGGATCATAACCACCCCGGCATCAGCACCGCTGTGCCCCCCGCCAACGATACCGCCATCCGCTTGCAGGTTCCCGACCGGGAGCTGAGCTACCAGGATGGCATTCAGGGGGCCATCACCAACAACCTGCACCGTGACGGTGGCGCCTTTGTTATTCGTCGTCGCGACGGCCTGTTCGGGTATCAACTGGCCTGCGCCCTGGACGATGCGGATGAAGACATTACCCATGTGTTGCGGGGAGCCGACCTGCTCGATTCCACCCTGCGCCAGCGCTGGCTGCTGGAATGCCTGGGCAGGCCGGTACCTGAGTATGCGCATTTACCGGTGGTCACCGATGGCCGGAACCTGAAGCTGTCGAAGTCCGCAGGCAGCGAAGCCCTCGATCCCGCTCGTGCCAGCCAGCTACTCACCGCCGCCCTCCACTGCCTGGGCCTGCAGCCACCCTCAGATTTACAAGGCGAAAGCCCGGCAGTGCTATTGGCATGGGGCACGACGCACTACCCTGCTCACCACTGGCCAGCGGGACGCCAGCAGCCATTACCAGAGGAGCTGCACGCTACAAGCTGAAAGCTGCAACGCGAATCAGGAAAGCCCCGCAGCAAATGCTGTCCCCGCTTTTACACGCCTACCCCCCTGGCGTATGCTCATCGGCCCGGAGGGGTTAAACCACCTATGTATACCGACCGATTGCTGATCATCTTTATTCTCGGCACCTACCTGCTTTCCCCCGCCATCATCGACTGGTGGAGCGAAGGTGGGCGCGCCTGGTATCGCCCCTATCTGATCTGGCTGGGCCTGATCGCCCTGAGCTACTGGATTGCCAAGAGCAAGGATGTCGATGGTCTATAGTGTCAGCGATCTAATCCTGATTGCCGGGTGCTACCTGCTATTTCTGTTTGCGGTGGCCTGGATCACCGAACGTGGCTGGCTGCCCGCTCACTGGGTGCGTCACCCGGCTGTCTACGTGTTGTCGCTGGGGGTCTACGCCAGCGCCTGGGCGGTGTACGGGTCGGTGGGCTACGCCTACCAGTACGGCTACAACTTCCTGTCCTATTTTCTGGGCATCTCCGGGGTCTTTCTGCTCGCCCCCATTCTGCTGGCACCGATCCTCAGGCTGACCACTACCTATCAGCTCAGCTCGCTGGCTGACTTGTTTGCCTTCCGTTACCGCAGCCGGCTGGCCGGCGCCATGACCACCATCACCAGGCGGACCGGGGTACTGCCCCGGCGGGCCCTGCAGCTGAAGGCCGTGGCCGAGTCGATCCAGATTCTCAGCGGCACCGCCGACCCCCGCGATCTGGCGGCCGGGTTCTGCCTGATGATGGTGATTTTTGCCATCTTGTTCGGCGCCCGCCATACCACGGCCCGGGAAAAGCACGAAGGGCTGGTGATGGCCATCGCCATGGAATCACTGATCAAGTTGCTGGCCTTCGGTGCGGTGGCCTTGCTCGGTCTTTACGGTGTGTTCGATGGACCTTCAAGCCTGAATGCCTGGCTGGATGACCACCCGGAAATGCTGGCTCGGCTTTACTACCCCCTGCAAGACGGCACCTGGCATTCCATGATCATGGCGTTTTTTGTCTCTGCCGTGGTGTTGCCACACATGTTTTATATGGCCTTTACCGAGAACATGAACCCGCGCGCGCTGGTCACTGCCAGCTGGGCGCTGCCGTTGATGTTCCTGCTGATGGCACTGTGCGTGCCGGTGATCCTGTGGGCTGCCGCTGCCGGCAACGCCCCCACGCCGCCAGATTATTACGCTCTCGGCATCGGCATGATTACCGGCGGCCACGGCGCGGTGCTCGGCTATATCGCCGGGCTTGCCGGGGCCAGCGGCATGCTGATCGTGGCCACCCTGGCGCTGTCCGGCATGTGTCTGAATCATCTGGTACTACCCGCCAGCCCGCTGCAGGGCCAGAACCTGTATCGCAATCTGCTCTGGACCCGACGCATTCTGATCGCCGCGATTCTCGCGCTGGCCTATCTGTTCTACCGCTTCACCGGCACCGATCACACCCTGGTGGAACTGGGCGTGCTCACCTTTGTGGCGACCCTGCAGTTTGTCCCCGGGCTGATCGGCGCCCTGTTCTGGCCGTCTGGCAACCGCAACGGCCTGTTCGCCGGGTTGCTGGTCGGCTTTACCCTCTGGGTAATGTTGCTGCTGGTTCCCATCGCCTACCCGAACTGGCAGTTCCAGCCGCTGATGGAACTGCTGGGCATGCGTTTTCAGACCGGCGCCAGCCAGTGGCACCACGTGGCCATCGCCTCGGTCACGGCCAATGCCCTGATCTATGCCATCGTATCCATCGTCACACCCATGTCCCGCTCGGAAAAAAACGCCGCCGAAGCTTGTGCCGTGGACAGCCTGCGCCGCCCCTATCGCTGGGAGCTGGAAGCGAAGAGCGTGGACGATTTCATTGATGCCATGAGCCAGCCGCTGGGCCCAATCACCGCCACCCGGGAAGTGGAAATGTCCCTGCGGGATCTGCACCTGCCGCGCACGGAAACCCGGCCTTACGCCCTGCGGCGCCTGCGCGACCAACTGGAAACCAATCTGTCGGGCCTGCTCGGTCCCTCGGTGTCCCACCAACTGATCGACGATCACCTGCCCTACCTGCCGGAGGAGGAACAACACTCCAGCGAAGACATCCAGTTCATTGAATCCCGTCTGGAACAGTACCGGGATCGCCTGTCCGGGCTGGCGGCGGAACTGGATGGCCTGCGCCGCTTCCATCGTCAGACCTTGCTGGAACTGCCCATGGGGGTCATTTCCCTGGGCGCGGATCGGGAAATCATTGGCTGGAACCGGGCCATGGAAAGCCTCACCGGCATTACCGCCGAAGACACCATCGGCTCGCGGCTGGCAGACCTGGACCCGCCCTGGGGCGACTTCTTTACCCGCTTCAGCCACGACGACAATGCCCATCAGCCGCAGCAGTCACTGGAAGTGGAAAACCAGACACGCTGGCTGAGCCTGCACAAATCCGAAGTGATGGGCGCCGGCACCGCCGAACAGGCCGGCGGCCAGGTACTGGTGATCGAGGACATTACCGAACTGCGCCACATGGAGGCGCATCTGGCTCATAACGAACGCCTCGCCTCCATCGGTCGACTGGCCGCCGGGGTCGCCCACGAAATCGGCAACCCGGTCACTGCCATTGCCTGCCTGACCCAGAATCTTGATGAAGACAGTGACCCGGAGGAACAACAGGAAGCCTGCGACCAGATTCTGGAACAGACCCGGCGCATCACCCGTATCGTGGAATCCCTGGTGACCTTCAGTCATTCCGGCGGCATCAAGCTCAGCGAGCAGGTACCGGTGAACCTGTTCGATACCGTGGACGAAGCTATCTCATTACTGCTGCTGGATCCGGATCATCGCCAGCAACCGTTCGAGAATCACTGCCCGGCCAGCTACTGGGTCAAGGGCGATCCGCAACGCTTGCTCCAGGTTTTCATCAACCTGCTTGGCAATGCCGCCGATGCCAGCGAAGACCAGCAGCCAGTCACCGTGCACTGTGAGCCACGCGGTGACTTCCTCGATATTTTGCTGGAAGATCAGGGCCACGGTATCCCTGATACGTTGCGCGACGCCCTGTTCGAACCCTTCGTCACCAGCAAGCCTCCGGGTCGCGGCACCGGCCTTGGGCTGGCTCTGGTGTACAGTATTATCGAAGAGCATCAGGGCAGCATTCGGGTAGAAAGCCCCCTGAGCGAAGACGGTGGCACCCGCTTTGTGGTCAGCCTGCCCGTGCACCGGCAACAAGCCGCTACCCCCGGGCAGCCGGAAACATAGTATCCTGCTCAACTCGACAGACAGTAAGAGCCATACATGAGTCACATCCTGATTGTTGAAGATGAACCGGTGATTCGCGGCGCCCTGCGCAAACTGCTGGTACGCCACGAACACTCCGTGGCAGAAGCCGACTCCGTGGAACAAGCCCGGGAACAACACCTCAATCAGTTTGATCTCATCATCAGCGACCTGCGCCTGCCCGGCGAGCCAGGCACCGCCCTGATAGACAGTGCCGGCGCCACTCCGGTGCTGATCATGACCAGCTATGCCAGCCTGCGCTCCGCCGTAGATGCCATGCGCCAGGGCGCGGTGGACTATATCCCCAAACCGTTTGATCACGATGAAATGCTGCTGGCCGTGGAGCGGGTGCTCAAGGAAGGCCGACTGAATAGAGGCAATCGCGCCCTGCGCCGGGATATGGAACGCAGCTACCCGGTACACAACATGATCGGTGACAGTGATGCCATGCAGGAACTCAAACATCGCATCCACCGGGTGGGCCCCACCAATACACCGGTCTTGATCATGGGCGAATCCGGCACCGGCAAGGAACTCACCGCTCGGGCCCTGCATGAACAAAGTGAGCGGGCAGGCGGTCCACTGATCTCGGTGCAGTGCGCCGCCCTGCCGAAAAACTTGCAGCTGACAGAACTGTTCGGCGATGAAGACAGCGCCGGACGTATCGAAGAAGCCGATGGTGGCACCCTGTTTCTCGACGAAGTGGGCGAGCTCAACAGCGACGTGCAGAGCCGCCTGCTGACCCTGCTCACCCATCACGAGATCCACCGCCAGGGCTCCCTGTCGCCACGCAAGGTGGACGTGCGCATTCTTGCCAGCAGCCAGCTGGATTTGCCCGGGCGAGTGGCAGAAGGTCATTTCCGTCAGGATCTGTACTACCGGCTCAATGTCATGGAGCTGACCCTGCCTCCCCTGCGCGACCGTCAGGACGATCTGCAAAGTCTGGCCAACGCCCTGCTTGCCCGCGGCTGCGAGAAACTCAACCGCCACGACCTCTACTTCACGGATGCCGCCTGGCAGGCCATGGTCGGCTATAGCTGGCCGGGCAATGTGCGCGAGCTGGAAAACGTGATTGAGCGAGCCATTATTCTCACCGAGGAAGAGGGCATCGGCCCGTCACAGCTGGGGCTAAACCCCAACCGCACCCCTCAGCGGGTCAGCCGGGCCAGCTTGGACCCCAGCGAAGACCTGTCCCTGGAGGATTACTTCACCCGCTTCGTGATGGAAAACCAGGACAGCATGACCGAGACCGAGCTGGCTCAGAAACTGGGCATCAGCCGCAAAAGCCTGTGGGAACGCCGCCAGCGCCTGGGAATTCCGCGCAAAAAAGCCGGTAGTCGCCGTTAGTACACCGCCGGTACTGGCGGCATGACCGGCGAGACGGCTTTTGCTCCAGGCTATGTAAAAATATTCTGAGCTTGGCAGAAGGAAAACAACGCAGATTCCTCTGCAAAAGACCGCGGATGGGAACAAGTGTTACCGCGCTACACAGACAGGTAACACCAGGGTTACAGATTTCCGGAAACTATTTACATTAATTTTAAGTAAGACCTGTAACCTTTTGTTTTTTAAAGAATTAACTCTTTGTTGCATTGCCCCAGTGGGACGGGCACTATGAATCCCACGCCAGCAAACAATAAAAACAGCGGCGTAACAGGCTCAACAATAACAACAAGAAAGAAGAAGAATAATTTCACGAGCCGATGCAATGCTGCTGCAACTGATGATTGCAGCGACAAGGCAGAAAACAACACAAACAATAATAACAACAGAATCAGCGCAAAATATGGGAGTCACAACTTCGGTTGTGGCTCCTTTTTACATTATGGACCTAGCTAACTTCGGCCAGTGACTCAATTAACCGCAAAACGTGATACGATCACGCCTTTATATCAAACCTTGGCGGCTAATACTGACGCATGCCCTGCAAGTTCCTGGAACGTCTAACCCGCTGGCTACGCTCTCTCTGCCTATGTCTGACTAGCTGGTTGAAAAAGGGTTCCCAAAAAAACCGCAGAACGTTCGAACCGCGAGTCATACCCCGCGACCAACATCCCATTTCCCGCAAACAGGTGTCCCGCGCCGCGCTGGATGTACTCTATGGCCTGCACAAAGCCGGCTTTGAAGCCTACCTGGTAGGCGGCTGCCTGCGGGATATTCTCTGTGGTCGCGAGCCCAAGGATTTCGACGTCTCCACCAATGCCACGCCGGAACAGGTCAACCGTCTGTTCAAGCGTAGTCGCATTATCGGCCGTCGCTTCCAGATCGTGCACGTGCGTTTTGGCCGC
>NZ_JBNPEC010000169.1:0-7376 GCF_051117345.1 Alcanivorax sp. | reverse complement strand
TATGCCTTCCTGTTGTGCAACTTTGCAGGCCGCGCACAAAACCTGAACGCGGCCCATTGCCTTTGAGAAACCCTGCGCCTAACCGCGCCGTTATTAATTATTCATTATTAACTATTCATTGATCTTCAGGCACCGACCAGTCGATGACGGTTTTGCCCTGTTGCAGCAGGTACTGATTGGCGCGGGAGAAATGGCCGCAACCGAGGAAACCCCGGTGGGCGGACAAGGGCGACGGGTGCGGGGCGGTGAGCACGCAGTGCTTGCTGCGGTCGATCAGCTTGCCCTTCTTCTGGGCATGGCTGCCCCAGAGAAGGAAAACCAGCCCCTCTCGCTCCCGGTTCAGGTGTTCGATGGCCTGGTCGGTGAACTGCTCCCAGCCCTGCTTCTGGTGAGAGGCGGCCTGGCCGGCTTCCACGGTGAGCACCGCATTGAGCAGCAGCACGCCCTGCTCCGCCC
Organism: Alcanivorax sp.; assembly: GCF_051117345.1. GTDB lineage: Bacteria > Pseudomonadota > Gammaproteobacteria > Pseudomonadales > Alcanivoracaceae > Alcanivorax. The sequence continues at coordinate 6,920 of NZ_JBNPEC010000169.1, read as the reverse complement.
AGTGGGTCAGGTTGCCATGGGCCGGTATCTCGATCCCCAGATCCCGATGGATTTCCTTGTAGATATTGACCAGCGACGGCGGGGTTTTGACACCACGCTGCACGGAAAAACACAGGCCATGGGCCTGATCCGGGCCGTGGTAAGGGTCCTGGCCCAGAATCACCACCTTCACCTTGTCGAAGGGCGTCAGGTTGAAGGCGTTGAAGATATCCGGGCCGGGCGGAAATACGGTTTTGCCGGCCCGCTTTTCATCAGCCAGAAAAGCCCGCAGCCGGGCCATGTAGTCCTGCTCGAACTCCCCGGCCAGGTGCTGTTTCCATCCCGGTTCCAGCTGTACGTTCTGGGCACTGTTGTCAGCCACGAGGCAACAACTTGTCCAGCAGGTTGCACATACGCGCCTCCACGAACTCCTCGGAGATTTTTTCCGGGTGTACCAGCAGACGCTGCTCGATGGACATCATCGCCATCAGAATCAGCTCCGCATCCAGGCGAGGATTGTCGCTGCCGAACAGTTCGGTGGCGATCATCAGGCTTTCCAGCTGCTGGTGCAGGTACAGATCTGCCAGCTCACGCAGGCGGCTGTCCATGATCGCTTCCTGCATGAACGCCTGCTCCGCCACCAGATGGCCACGGCGGGTGGTCAGCTCGTCGACGATAAAGGCCGCCATCATCTTGCCCATCATGTCGATCAGGCGCTGGCGCTCTTCCGCATCGGCGAGACTGTCACGGGAAAATTGCGACAACAGGGCAAAGGCCCGTTCCTTGAACGGCTCGATCACATCCTTGAGCGCCCGTTCGGCGAACAGGGTGAAGGTATCGGCGATCAGATCGGAGATATCTTTGAAGTAGTAGGTGGTTGCCGACAGGGGGACATCCGCCTCACGGGCCACGGCCCGGTGACGCACTGCACGGATACCCTCTTTGACAATAATGTTCAGCGCGGCTTCGAGAATGGCCTGACGACGCTGTTCACTGCCGGCGCGACGCGCTTTTCTTCCCTGGTATTGAATTGCACTACTCATGGACACAGTCAGCCTTTGTTGATTCAGCCCGGTACTCCCCCTGAGGGGATGTGTTGTGTCGCTCTCCCACCTTCTACCCGCAAGCCGGGGCACAAACCGTGCCCCAAATCAGCCTCAACGTCCCTGGGGACGCATATGCGGGAACAGGATCACGTCCCGAATGGACGGTGAATCTGTAAATAACATTACCAGCCGGTCGATGCCAATGCCCTCACCGGCTGTCGGCGGCAGGCCATGCTCCAACGCGGTCACGTAATCCTCGTCATAGAACATGGCCTCATCATCGCCAGCATCCTTTTCCGCTACCTGCTGACGGAAACGCTCAGCCTGGTCCTCGGCATCGTTCAGCTCAGAGAAGCCGTTGGCGATTTCGCGGCCACCCACGAAGAACTCGAAGCGCTCGGTCACAAACGGATTATCGTCCATGCGGCGAGCCAGCGGCGACACTTCCGTGGGGTACTCGGTGATGAAGGTCGGATCTTTCAGACGGTGCTCTACCGTCTTCTCGAAGATCTCGATCTGTACCTTACCCAGGCCGTAACCATCTTTCAGTGGAATCCCCAGTGACTCGGCGATGGCGCGGGCCCCATCCGGGTCCGCCAGCTTCGCCGGGTCGATATCCGGATTAAAATGCAAAATCGAATCGAAAACCGTTATCCGGGTAAAGGGTTTACCAAAATCGTACACATCTCCCTGATAACTCACCTCGGTGGTACCCAGCACGTCCTGGGCCAGCTTGCGCAGCATTTCCTCGGTCAGGTTCATCAGATCGTGGTAATCACCGAATGCCTGGTAGAACTCCAGCATGGTGAATTCCGGATTATGGCGGGTGGAAAGCCCTTCGTTGCGGAAGTTGCGGTTGATTTCGAACACCTTCTCGAAACCGCCCACCACCAGACGCTTCAGGTACAGTTCCGGCGCAATGCGCAGGTACATGTCCATGTCCAGGCTGTTGTGGTGAGTGATGAAGGGCCGCGCGGTGGCGCCGCCGGGAATCACCTGCAGCATGGGGGTTTCCGCTTCCACAAAGTCTTTTTCCACCAGGAAGTTGCGGATACCGGCCACCATCTTCGAGCGGATCCGGAAGGCCTTGCGGGTCTCTTCGTTAACGATCAGATCCACATAGCGCTGGCGATAGCGAGCTTCGGTGTCGGTGAGGCCCTTGTGTTTTTCCGGCAGCGGACGCAGCGCCTTGGTGAGCAACAGATACTCATCCATCATCACATACAGGTCGCCCTTGCCCGATTTGCACAGAATTCCTTTCACGCCAACGATATCGCCCAGATCCCAGTGCTTGGTGTCTTTCTGCACGTCCTTGGAGGCATAAATCTGGATGCGCCCGGACATGTCCTGCAGCACCTTGAAAGCCTTGCGATCGAGCATCATGCGCCCGGCAACAGCAACCTGAATGTTCTTCTCAGCCAGCTCTTCCTTGCTGAACTCGCCATACTGCGCCTGCAGGTCGGCGGCCAGAAAATCGCGACGGAAGTGATTGGGGAAGGCATTGCCCGCCTCACGCAGGTCGGCCAGCTTGGCACGGCGCTCGGCGATCAGGCGGTTTTCGTCCTGTGACGCTTCCTGGGGATCAGTCTGTGTCTGTTGCTCGTCGGCCATCGGGTTACCTTAATTCGGTCTCTCGCCTGCCTGCTGGCAAGGCTGATGCTGCTTGTTAATACAGCGGGAGCCGTCTGGGGCCCCCACTTCCCGGAATTACAATCCTGCTTTCAGGGACGCTTCGATAAACTGATCCAGCGCGCCGTCCAATACCTGCTGGGTGTTGTGGCTCTCTACGCCGGTGCGCAGATCCTTGATGCGGCCATCATCCAATACATAGGAACGAATCTGGCTGCCCCAGCCAATATCTGACTTGTTGCTTTCCTGGACCTGCTTTTCCGCGTTGCGGCGCTGCATTTCCAGTTCATAGACCTTGGCCTGCATCATCTTCAGGGCCTGGTCCTTGTTCTGGTGCTGGCTTCGCCCGCTCTGGCACTGGGTCACCAGGGTGTGCTTCTCGCCACCCTCGTCGGTGTAATCATAGGTCAGACGCACCGCAGAATCGGTCCGGTTAACGTGCTGACCACCGGCGCCGGAGGCGCGGTAGGTATCCACCCGCATGCTGCCCACATCGATATCCACGTCGATATCGTCGTCCACTTCCGGAGACACAAACACCGAGCTGAACGAGGTATGGCGGCGGCCACCGGAATCAAATGGGCTCTTGCGCACCAGCCGGTGCACGCCGGTTTCGGTACGCAGCCAGCCGTAGGCATACTCGCCTTCGAAACGAATAGTGGCAGATTTGATACCGGCCACATCGCCGGCGGACGCTTCCACCAGCTCGGTCTTGAAGCCGTGGGCTTCACCCCAGCGCAGGTACATGCGCAGCATCATCTCGCCCCAATCCTGGGCTTCGGTGCCACCGGACCCGGCCTGGATATCCAGGTAGGCGTTACAGGCATCCATCTGCCCGGAGAACATGCGGCGGAATTCCAGATCCGCCACCATTTTCTCCAGCCGTTCCAGCTCGCTTTCCACTTCCGGCAGGCTGTCTTCGTCGCCCTCTTCCACCACCAGCTCCAGCAGGCCGGAGGTATCTTCCACCCCCTGGGAGGCGTTATTGATGGTGTTGACTACCAGTTCCAGCTGGGCGCGTTCCTTGCCCAGACCCTTGGCGTAGTCTGGGTCGCTCCAGACATCCGGGTTTTCAAGCTCGCGCTCGACTTCGGTCAGACGTTCACTCTTCTGATCGTAGTCAAAGATACCCCCTAAGCGCTTCGACACGCTCAGACAGGTCGGAAAGGTGGGTTCGCAGCGGATTGACTTCCATTACGTCTCTCTAGAATAAGTGCTTGGCAGAATTGATACGTGGAAAACAGCGCAGTCTAACGGTTTGCGGGTTGGCTGACGAGGGGCGGGCTATTCCCGCGCTGTAGGAGCGTCGACCCGCACGTTTATAACGAAGCCGCTGTAGGAGTTCCTCTTGAGGGACGAACCACGCGTCAGCGTGGAAATCGTCCGCAGAGTCTGCCCCGGATTCGGTTCGGAGCAGCAGAGCAACCGGGATCTCCAGAATGATCAGGTGACACCCGCATCGCCTGTTTCCTCGCCAAGGCTCGGATTCGTCCCTCAAGAGGAACTCCTACAGCGGCTTTGTCGAGGCCCCGGATGCTCCTACCTCAGTCTCTCAGCTCGTAGACGTGGTGAGCCTCGCCCTTCATGTTATCGATGGTGGTGCCGATATAGCGGGCATTGTTGGGAATGCCCGAGCCGGTGGTGAACACCTTGAAGGTGCGCACTTCTTTCGGGGTGTCGATCACGGTGTCCGCGTCCACTTCCACCCACATGAAAATCACCGCTTCCTGGGGGATGTAATCCACCCGTAATACCTTACCTTCTTCGGGCAGGCGCAGCTCCTGCACCTCGTTGACCACCTTCAGGCGGTGCTTGTGTATGGTCTTCATCTGAGTCCCCTCCGTTAAGGACACAACACGACGGTGGACGATAGCCACCCCGCGCAGTCAATGCCGGCACGGCCTTTTGGGCCGCACCCTGGTAAAACAGGCGCCCGATGGTGAGCGCGAGGCGCAATGCTAGCAAAAACCCGGGCTGCCGACAGCATTGTCGACAATTTTGCGGGGCGGCGGGCTGTGCCAGATCAATCCCCACCCGTTGGAGCCTTGCTCGCAAGGCGAAAAGCGAGCCCAGGCGGGCCTCCGACCCGTTCGCTTTGCGAGCAAGGCTCCAACGATGACTCGGGTAATCAGGGTAGCCCGGATAGCTACGGTGGCGGTTGGCAGCGTTACAGCGTAATCAAATGCTCGAACAGCAGCTGCGGGTTACGCTGACCGCGGAATTCGTTCACTTCCAGGCGGTAGACGCCGCGCACCCGGCTGATGCGCTTGGGCAGGGCTTCCACCGATACATTGAAATGGATGGCATCGATGATGCCGCTGACACCGGGCAGGCCCAGGGTCAGCTTCAGGTGGCGCTCGCCGACGATGCGGTGCTTGAGCACCTCGAACTCGCCATCGAAACTCGGCGCCGGAAAGCCCTGCCCCCAGGGGAAGCGATGGCTGAGCAGTTCCGCGTTGGCCAGGGACAGCTCGTGGTCATCCAGCTCGCCATCAGTCTCCACCACCTTTTCCAGTGCCTTGGGCGACAGCAGCTCGCTGACCGCTTTTTCGAACGCCACCTTGAACTGGTCCAGCTTGTCCCGCTCCAGGGACAGCCCCGCCGCCATGGCGTGGCCGCCGAACTTGCTCAACAGCCCCGGGTTGGCAGTGGCCACCGCGTCCAGGGCATCACGCAGGTGCAGACCGGGGATCGAGCGGCCGGAGCCTTTCAGAGTGCCGGGCTGCTGGGCCGGGGCGAAGGCGATCACCGGGCGGTGGATGGCTTCCTTGACTCGTGAGGCAAGAATGCCCACCACCCCTTCGTGCCATTCCTTGCCATACAGGCACAGCCCCGCCGGCAGGTTCTCCGGGTTCAGCCGCGCCACCTCGATCATGGCGGCATCGCGCATACCGTGTTCGATAGAACGGCGCTCGCGGTTGATGGTGTCCAGCTCCTGGGCCATTTCCAGGGCTTCTGCATCGGTCTCGGCCAGCAGGCAAGCGATGCCATGGCTCATGTCCGACAGGCGCCCCGCCGCATTCAGGCGCGGCCCCACCGCAAAGCCCATGTCCGCTGCCAGCGCCCGGTTCGGATCACGACCGGCCACCTGTAGCAGGGCACGGATGCCCGGGCAGCCCTTGCCAGCGCGGATACGGCGCAGGCCCTGCTCCACCAGCACCCGGTTGGCATCGTCCAGGGACACCACGTCCGCCACCGTGCCCAGGGCTACCAGGTCCAGCAGATCGGTAATCGGCTGTGTGGGCGTGAAGCCCTGCTCGCGCAGGGCCCGTTGCAGGTCCATCAATAAGTAGAAGGCGACACCGACACCGGCCAGGTTGGCAGCGGGGAAATCCTCGCAGCCCGGCAGGCGCGGGTTCACCAGGGCATCGGCCTCCGGCAGGGTGTCACCGGGCAGGTGGTGATCGGTAATCAGCACCTTGATGCCCCGGGCGCGGGCTGCGGCCACGCCATCCACACTGGCGATACCGTTGTCCACGGTAATGATCAGATCCGGCTGGTACTGCTGTTGGGCCAGCTCGACGATGGCCGGCGACAGGCCATAGCCGTATTCGAAACGGTCCGGCACCAGGAAATCCGGGCGCGGGAAGCCCAGCAGCTCCAGCCCGCGCACCATCAGAGTGGTGGCCGTGGCCCCATCCGCGTCGTAGTCGCCGACAATACACAGGCGCCAGTGGTCGGATCGCCCTTGTAACAGCAGCTCCACGGCCCCACGCAGTCCTGTAAAGGAAGACGGATGCGGCAAGCGCTTGAGCGCCAGATTCAGTTGCGCCGGGTCGTCCACCCCCCGCCCGGCCAGAATCCGCGCCAGCAATGGCGGCACATCCGGCCAATCCGGGGTGTGCTGCGGGCGGCGAGTAATGGCGGGCAGGCTGAGTTTGTCTACGGGCATTAATGGGGCTCGGTGAGTCAGGGGTTCTGGCTGAGGCAGGCATTCGCGATGCGAGCATCGCCTTCCACACACACCTCAAGGCGTTGTGGGAAGTCATGCTTGCATGACGAAGAGCCACCCTCAAAGGTTCAGGGCAAGGCACGAGTGGCGAGGAGCGAAAGGCAAAAGCAGGCCGGTTTTCAAAACTCGCTTCTCGCGACTCGCTTCTGGCCCAGCAGTCTGCCACGCCGCACCCGGAACAGCACCATCACAAGGAGCAAGTGTTGAAATTTTCACCAACCACGACCTATCCATCAGGCCCACGACCAATTAGTCACAAATTGGGGCTAAAAAAGTCATTCACCTTCCCTATACTTGCGGGCCTACACGTTTCG
>NZ_JBNPEC010000084.1:0-7385 GCF_051117345.1 Alcanivorax sp. | reverse complement strand
TGCGGATGTCGGCCAGAGACGAGCCGGCATGGGGCTCGGTCAGTGCCATGGTGCCGGTAAAGCGCCCCGCCATCATCGGTTCAAGAAACTGTGATTTCAGAGCATCGCTGGCGAAATTGCGGATCACATTAGCCGCCGCTGCGGTCAGAAACGCATAGCCGGTAGAGCTGGGATTCACGCAGGTGAACATGCCCTTGCAGGCAGCCGCAGCGATCTCCGGTAACTGCATGCCGCCTTCTTCAAAGCTGGCACGCGAAGACAGGAAGCCCGCATTGATATAAGCATCGAAGGCGTCTTTCACTTCCGGGCGCATCACTACCTTGCCGTCCACGAAGGCAGGCTCTTCCTTATCGGCCAGGCTGTTGTGGTTGGCGAACTTTTCCCGGGCCAGTTTCTCCGCGGTATCCAGTGCTGCCTCGATCGTCTCACGGCTGTGTTCTTCGAAACGGGGGCGCTGAAACAGGGTGTCGGTATCCAACACCTCGAACAGCTGAAAACTGAGATCACGACGATCGAGAATCACATCACTCACGGTTTGGCTCCGGCTAATTTGGGTTACAGCTTGCCATCCCCCCCGCCGGTCTGGCATTGTCGCCTATGACTTATTCATGGTGGAATACGACACGATGTATCGAGTAGCCGTATTAGCCTTCGATGGCGTTTTTGCTTCCGCCCTCACCGGGGTGGTGGATTTGTTCAACCTGACCGGGGTGACCTGGAACCGGATCCACGATCAGCCATTGAATCGGCAATTCGAGGTAAAGGTAGTCTCGCGGGGCGGTAATCCGGTGCGCTGTACCAACGGTATCCGCATGGCGGTGGACTGCTCCCTGGAGCAACTGGATCAGGCGGACCTGGTGATCGTGCCGACCATCGGCGGCAAGCTGGAAACGGTACTGGCTCAGGAGCAGGAGGCCCTGCCCTGGCTGCGCTTTTTGCATCAAGGGGGAGCGGACCTGGCCAGTAACTGCACCGGCGCTTTCATGCTCGCCGAAGCCGGCCTGCTGGACGGCAAGACCGCCACCACCCACTGGGGCTTCAGCCAGCAGTTCCGCCACCATTATCCGCAGGTAAAACTCAATGAACGCGAGCTGATTACCCGCGATGGCAATATCTTCTGCGCCGGCGGCGGCACCGCCTGGCGGGACCTGACCATTCTGCTGGTAGAGCGTTACTGCGGCGCTGACCTGGCCCGGGAGCTGGCACGGGCTTTTGTCATTGATGTGCGCAACGACCTGCAAAGTATCTATGCCGGCCTGCCCGCCCACAGCTATCACCAGGACGACCAGGTACAGACCGTCCAGGCGTGGATTCATGAGCATTACAAGGAAAGCACCAGCCTTGGCCAGCTGGCAGAAATGGTTCACCTGAGCCCGCGCCAACTGCAGCGACGCTTTACCACCACCCTGGGCGAGCCACCCTTGCAATACCTGCAGCGGGTACGCATTGAAGCGGCGCGCAAGATGCTGGAGCGCGGCACCAACAACCTGGCACGGCTCTCAGAACAGGTGGGTTACCAGGACGTAAGCAGTTTTTCCCGCCTGTTCAAACGCCATACCGGGCTGTCGCCCAGCCACTACCGACAGCGTTTTGCCCGTACCGGAACGCTCACTGACTAGAAGGCTGTTCAAAAGGGCCACTCCAGCGACGAACGTGAAGAACCTTGACGGGTTATTGACGACTCGGGCCTGATGATAGCCATAATCAAAAAAAGGAGAGAGCCCGTGGAAAACCTGTCCATCATACTCGTGGAAGACCATCGCCAACTGGCCCAGACCGTGGTGGAATTTCTGGAACAGGAAGGTGCCACGGTGGACTACGCCGGCAACACCAGCCTGGCCCGGGAACTGGTTCAGGAACATCATTACGATCTGATGCTGCTGGATGTGATGCTGCCCGGCGAAGACGGCTACAGCTTCTGCCAGTACCTGCGCAAAGAGTTGGCCCTGGACCTGCCGGTGATCTTCATGACCGCCCGCGACCAGCTGGAAGACAAGCTGGAAGGCTTCGACCGCGGTGGCGATGATTACATCGTCAAACCCTTCGCCCTGCCGGAACTGGCGGCGCGAGTCTCGGCCCTGATTCGGCGACAGCGCAAGGAAGTTACCGCCAATACCCTGCAAGTAGCAGATTTGGAGCTGGACCCGGCCCGCCAGGAAGTCCGCCGCGACGGCCAGCTACTGAAACTTTCTCCCACCGCCTTCCGTATTCTGCGCATTCTGATGCGCGAATCCCCCAAGGTGGTCAGTCGTGAACAGCTTGAGCATGAGCTGTGGGGGGATCTGGTACCGGATTCCGATGCCCTGCGCAGTCACCTGTACAATCTGCGCAAAGCGGTGGACAAACCTTTCGAGAACGCGTTGCTCAACACCCTACCCGGTGTGGGCTTCAGCATTCAGGAGGATCGCCCTACCGCAGTCTGATTAACCGAAAAAAAGCGCCTTGCGTCGGGCAAGGCTTGCACTTTCGGCCTCGGGGGCTCGACAATACGCAAAAATAACAATATGCCCAGCCCCCCTATGCCTGCCAACGTGATCTCTTTACCAACCTATACCTCTTGCCAATCACTGCTTGATGCCCACTTGGCCGAACTGCAAAAACGCTTCGGCATGGCCACCTGGATGATTACTCGTCTGAGTGGTGAAGAGCTGATCCTGCTGCGAGTCAAAGATGAGCACTATGGCTTGCAACGAGGGCAAAGGCTGCAGTGGCAAAGCAGTTATTGCGTGCGCATGGTGGAACAGGGCGGCCCACGTATCGTCGCTGACGTGAGTGCAACACCGGATTATCAGCTGGGAACGATCAATGACTCCCTGAGTATCGGCGCCTACATCGGTCTGCCCCTGGTGGATAGCGATAATCGCCAGTTCGGCACCCTTTGCGCACTCGATCCACAGGCCCAGCCAGCCGGCCTGGAAAAAGCCCTCCCTTCCCTTATCCACGAAGCTGCGCTGATCAGTTTTCTGCTCAACAATGCGGTGCGCGAAGCCAGGGAAAAACGGCTGACCACCTTCGTGGAACACCCGGACCGCTGTGACGATACCGGACTGCCTGGCCGTAAAGGCTGGGACGATATTTGCCGACAGGAAGCCAGTAATTGCCGGGATTTTGGTCTGCAGGCATCGCTGCTTTATCTGCAGGCCCCGGAAGACGGCGACAGCATGACCATCGCCGACTCACTGGCCGCATTGCTTCGAGAACAGGACAGCATTGCCCACCTGGGTGGCAACCGTTTCGGTATTCTTCTTGCCGACACCGACGAGGAAAAATCCCGCCGCGTAGCAGATCGGATTCGTGACGCGCTGAATGCCAAGCAATTGTTGGTGCGCATCGATCAGGAAATGCTGATCAGCGGCTAAGGAGCCTCTGAATAACTCCTTGCGTACTCAGCGTGGCCTGAAGGGTGCAGCTGTTGTGTTTTGATGCGACGGGCAGGGTGGCTCCCTTTCCTAGCGGCAAAGCGCAGCAGATGGGCCCTTCAGACCACGCCCTACGGGTCTTCCAGGCTGGCACGCACTCGTTGTTGCGCTTTTTCGATGGATCGACATACACCTTCAAAATCGCGCCTAGATTGCGAGCCAGCCTGAAAGACTGAGCATGCAAGGAGTTATGCAGAGGCTCCTTAGGAAAAACGGATCGCCACTTCGGTACCCCGACCGGGGGCACTGGTTACCATAAGGTGCCACTGATAGCGCTCACACAGCCGTTGCACGATAGCCAGCCCCAGGCCATGGCCTGCTTCCTGACTTTGCCCACGTTCGAACGGTTTCAGAATGCGCGCCAACTCATCCGCATCCATACCGGCCCCGTAATCCACCACGTGTACGGTGTTTTCCGCCACCAGGATGGTGACATCTCCTGAGCCACTGTAGTTGATGGCATTGCGCACCAGATTGGTCAGCACGATGGTCAGCGCCACTTCCGGACTGTGGACCGTCAACAGGGCCGTCTGGCGTACTTGCAGGCGAATCTGCTTGCGGTCAGCCAGCGGACTGAGACGCTCCATCAGGTTGACGGCCAGGTCGTTGACGATCACGTCCTCGCTGTCGGGCTGGCGCTGTTCCGTGCGCGCCAGCATCAGCAACGTTTCCAGCGTTGCCTCCATGTCCTCCACGGTATCTTCCATGCGGCGGATCAACGGGCGATCACCGATCTGACTGACCAGCAATTCCAGGTTGGCACGAAACACGGCCAGTGGCGTGCGCAGCTCGTGACTGGCATCACGGGTAAACTGCCGTTCGCGCTCCACAAAGCTCACCAGCCTATCCGCATAGGCATCCAGCGCCGCCACCAGTACCGCCACTTCGCTGTCGGTATCCGCATCAATACCACTGAGATCAGGCCGCGCGATGCTGGGGTCTTCCACCGGCGTATGCCGTAACCGGTCAGCAAGCTGCACTAATGGCGACAACAGATCGCGGGATTTTTTCCAGCCCAGAAACGAGGTGATGTAGATCACCAGCAGCACCCCGGTGAGAGGCAAAATGCCAAACAGAAACGCCAGTACCGACACCCGCTTTTCATCGAAAATCAGATACAGGCGGGCATCCCCTTTGCGCTCGAGATAGACAATCGGCCGCTCCCCGGCCAGCTCCGCCCGCTGGTAACCGTCTGGTAAAGACTGCAGCACCTCCGGGATGTCATCGTTGACCTGCTCGCTGGTCAATAACCCCAGAAGATGGCGCGTGTTGGGGCGGGGCTGAGCCGGATTCTCATCCAGCAGGGTCCAGTAGTGTTCGGCTTCCTTGATCAGTGCCTGCTTCACCAAAACCTGTTCGATAATGTTGGCCGTGGCCCACACGCCCAGCACCGTAGCCAGACTGATCAGCAACAACTGAAGCAGGTAGACGCGGGTAATACGATGCTGGACGCCGGTTTTCTTCATGCAAGCTGCTCAACGGTTTCAGTCGGCGGTATTGGCCGGACGGGAAAACAGATAGTGGGCCACAAACCATTCTTCCCCGTCACGATAATCAAACAACTCCGCGCAGGCCATGAAAAACATGCGCCAGCGTTGCAGCCATACCTTGCCATTGCCCTTGCCATATACCTCATCCAGCAACGGGATCAGCCGGGATTGCTTCTGGTCTGCCAGTTCCAGCCAGCCTTCCAGCGTCCGCGCGTAATGGGTTCCATTAACCGCCCAGCGCTGTTCCTCCTCCAGTTTTCCTGCGCAGTGGGGCAACCAGTCGTAGGAGGGCATCATGCCGCCAGTAAAGAAGTACCGTGCCATCCAGTCACTGCTGCCCTCATCTTCAAACAGATAGGTCAGATTGAGATGACAAAACACATGAATAAACAGCTTGCCGCCCGGTTTCAACCAGTCATGAATCCGTGCCATCAGGGCAGTGTGGTTGCGCATGTGCTCGAACATCTCCACGGACACCACCCGGTCAAAAGGCTGATCAGGCCGAAACAATGACGCGTCCGCAGTCATCACTCGCACATTGGTCAGGCCTTTTTCCTTGGCCCGCCCCATGATGAAAGCTTTCTGGGATGCCGAGTTGGAAATGGCGGTAATACGGCTGCCCGGGTAGTGCTCCGCCATCCACAGAGTCAGTGACCCCCAGCCGCAGCCCATCTCCAGGATCTCTTGACCGTTTTCCAGTTCGGCACGTTCGCAGGTCATCGCCAGCATGACGCGCTCGGCTTCTGCCAGATCGTTAACCCCGTCCGGCCAGTAGGCACTGGAATACTTCAGATACGGGCCGAGTACCTGTTCATAAAAACGCGAATCCACCTCGTAATGCTGCTCGTTGGCTTCATTCTGACCCACCGCTACCGGGCCTTGTTTCAGTGTGCTTTCCAGGTCATCGCGACTCTGCTTCTGTCGCTCCTGTTCAAGCCGCTTTCCCAGCAAACGCCGGATACCAAAACGTACCAGGGCATCCGGCAGCAGGCCGGACTCCGCCATTTGAATCATCATGATTTGGGTCTCCAGGGAAAGAACGCACTGGTAGTGCGTTGATAGTCGCGATAATCGTCGCCACGGGATTTCAATGCCTGCTTTTCCGTGTAAGGAATGCCGGTGACGAACCAGAGGAAAACAAACATGGCCAGCGGCAAACACCACAGCCAGGCCCCCTGACTGGCGCCGATGGCAATCAGGGGGTAGCTGCACCAGTGCAGCCATTCAAAGAAGTAATTGGGATGGCGGGAATAGCGCCACAACCCCTCACGACAGGTGCGTCCGGCGCTGTCTGGCTTGTGTTTGAAACGCGACAACTGTCTGTCGGCCAGACTCTCTCCGGCAATCGCCAGTACGCCAAGACAGGCGCCCAGGACGACCGTAATGCCGTAGCTGTGTTGCTGGCTGCCAATCACCCAGAATGTCAGGGCAAAGCCCCAGGCCAGCAGAGCCTGGCCCCAGTAAAAGACCAGGAATACCGGCTGTGTCTTTTCCTGCAAGGCTTCACGCATGGCCGCGTAGCGACCATCTTCATGAGACTCACTGGCTACCCGCCGAAAGATATGACTGCCCAGGCGCACGGACCAGAGCAGCAGCAATGCCCCAGCCACCCAGCGCGGCAGGGAGGCACCACTGCCCATCACCAGAAAAATCAGCCCGACCACCCCTACCGACCAGGACCAGAACACATCCACCCAGCCCGCATTACGGGTCTGTAACTGCTGCAACCACAATACCGAAGCCACGATCAGCAGGGCGATAAGTAGCAAATAATGTATCTCAGGCATGATGATGTTCCCTTTCCCCGGTAAGTTGCGCGCCGTAGGCCAGCAGCGGCACCGCCAACGCCCAGACCACACCATAGGTCACTGCGATCGGCAGCCAGTCGAGCGGCGCGCTTGCCGCTCCCAGTCTGATACCCATGGTGACGGAAAAGATACCACCCGCTGCGCCAAAGGCGGCGCCCAGCCAGGGCCTGCCACATAACCAGCGCAGGCTGTAGTGAAAGCTCACGGCAAATCCCAACCACAATGCCCAGATCCATCCCGGTGCGAGCCAGGGGTGATCCCAACCGGTATAAGCCAATAAGCCGCTGCTCAGCCAGATCGGCTCAAGCAACAGACAAAGCACAAGGCCCCACAGCAGCATGGGGGTATTTTTGATCCAGCGAGGATCAAACCACCACTGCCCCGCCAGCATCATTCCCAGCACAGCCCAGGATGGCCAGGACATGTCCCTGGCACCGCCAAATACCGCCGCCGCCCACAACAGCTGGAAGCCGGCAAAATTGATCATCAAAGGGGCAGGTAATCGTTTCATCAGCGAACAGTGCGCCTCCACTCGTCAATGGCCTGTGAAATTCCTTCACAGGCGAATCACCCGCCTGCGCTCAAAGTTGACTGATGAAATCACTACTGATGACAAGTGTGCTGTTCGTGCCGCTGCTGCTGATAGGTTGCAGCACGGCGCCGCTTGG
>NZ_JBNPEC010000255.1:0-7458 GCF_051117345.1 Alcanivorax sp. | reverse complement strand
GTGCGTCGAGGGTCCGGCGCGTTTTGGCACTGATCTGTTTATGGGAAGTTGGGGTGTGGCGGTGGTGGTCAAAGCCGTACTGCCCCGCGATGCGGTTTGAGGCTCATGTCGGGTGACACAATGGGCAAAGTCCGATATTGATTCAAATATAGGCTATGCCTTAACGTATGAATTGATCGTAATTCAAAGCAGTAGCGGTAATATCACCAATAATGAGCCCGTTTCAGGAAGTGCGCCTGGTGAAGGCATCGGTCCGGAAGCGACGCCAGTTACCGAGGAAACGTTGGCGCCGGGCGGTTCCGCCATATTCCGCCTTTACGTCAACAACACCGGCGGCCGCCAGGACAGCTATAGTCTGGCCGTTAGTGATGAAAATTTTACGCCCGGAAAACTCCCTGCAGGCTGGCAGGTAAGTTTTTTCAAGGATGGTGGTGCATCCGACTGTAGCAGCCTGGGCTCCACGCTAACCCAAACGACCGTTGTCCCTGCCGGCGATGCTGCGCTGGTCTGTGCGCTGGTCGAAGTGCCGGAAACGGCAGAGGGGGGGCAAAGCCAGGACCTGTATTTTCGGGCGCGCTCAGGGGCGACGGGGGCGCAGGATATCAAGCTCGACCGTATTACGGTTGTGGCAGGGCCCGCCATCAGCCTCAACCCGGACCAGCAAGGGATGGCCGCTCCGGGAGGCAGCGTGGTTTACACCCACCTGGTTCGCAACAACGGGGATGTCGCCCTGACGGCAATCACCCTGGTTGGCACCCCCGATATGGCCACCGATCAATGGTCCATCGTGTTGTATGAAGACACGGATGGAGATGGGGCCTGGAGTGGGGCTGACACTCTTGTTCAGTCTGGTGATACGTTGTTGACAGCCAATAGTAATGGCGAGCTTCTGCCGGATGAAAGCGTGACGGTCTTTGCCCGTATTTTTGCGCCAGCCACAGCGGCGTTGGGCACGGTCAATGTGAAAACCCTGAGTGCTGAGGCTCAGGGTGGGGGGCAGTCCGTTAGTGATACCGCGTCGGATACCACGACTGTCAGCAATACCGATGTCAGCATTCAAAAACGTCAGGCGCTGGATGAAAACTGTGACGGCCAGCCGGATGGTCCGGGGGCTTGTATGGGGCAAGGCTGTTTCATACTGACAACCTTTGCTATCGCTCCCGACCAATGTGTTCTGTATCAGCTAGAAGCAACCAATACGGGCGCAGAAACGTTATTTAATGTCACTGTCAGTGATACCACTCAGTCCTACACGGTGTTCCATGTCGCTGCTACCGGGTGTGCCAGCCCGGTCGGGAGTTGTGACGGTGACGTTCAGTCTCCCCCTGACGGGGGGACAGGGGATGTATATGTCAATGTCGGTGAACTGGCGCCGGGTGAGCAAGCGACATTGATATTTGGACTACGGGTGGAGTAAAAAATGCGAAAGAATAAGCTCATACCTGTGTTCATAGTGGCCTCGGTCTTGCTGTTATGGGCCTCGGTTGCCATTGCTAGCCAGACAGGTACCTGGTCGGGTTCAGGGTTGAACTACAGTTCTAGCACGGGTGGCAGTGTTACAACCGTCTCCGCAAATTATTCTGGTGATTGGACTAGTTTCCAGAATGGCAATCTAGCGGCTCCCCAGGCCGGTACGTATACGCCAAACGTGGCAGGTAATCCTGGTCATGAAGTTATTTTTAATCCGGGGGATACGGTAACCCAGGGGCAAATTACTTTCACATTCTCAAACCCAGTAACGGATCCAGTTTTGCATCTTGACCGTTTAGGTGGGACAGCAGGTGGTCTTAGTAATACTGTGAGTCTTGCATTGAATGTTGGCGCCTCAAATGGTGCTCAGTCGCTTGCTCGGCTTTCCGGGGTTTCTCATTTTGTCGTTGATCAGACAGATACTCGAGTTCGTGGTTCTTTTAATGCGACAGTGTCCAACTGGAATACCGAGTGTAGGACCTCTGCTTCAGCGGGTAGTGCCTGTGGCAGTGTCAGGGTGAATGGAACTTTCTCCCAGGTTGTTTTTGATGTTCAGATGCTTGGGGGGGGAGGTGCTGGGGACCTTTTTGAATTTATCTGGACCTTCAACCAGGATTTGGGTGATGCCCCTTCTTCCGTTCCAAGAGCCTTGCATGCAATTCCTGCCAATATCACTCGGTACCTGGGCCTTGTACCCCCGGATGATGACTCAGGTGGAAACGAGTTTTCTATCGATGCGGACCGTGATGACACCCAGGGTGTTGATGATGAAGATGGAGCGGTTTTCCCTTCTTTTCAGCCCGGGGAAACGACTCCTGTAACTATTCGAGTGGCTGAGCCTGTCGTCGGCAGTAGTGCGCTTCAGTTCTGGGTGGACTGGAATGATGATGGAGTGTTTGGGGCGGGTGAAAAGGTTGCTAGCAACGCTGTTAACAATGGGTCAGGAGATCTGGATAGTGATCCGGCGACTATCACATTAAATGTGCCGGTCCCCAGCAATGCACCACCGGGCTTTACCATTGCTAGATTGCGATGGTCATCGCAATCAGGACTTGGGGTGGCCACAAACGCACCAGATGGTGAAGTCGAAGACTACAGGGTCTCCATCGCGTTTCCTTCCGGGGGAGGGGACAGTTGTTTGCCATTGCCGGTGATTCCGGTTGCGGGCACGAACGCAGTTATTTTGCCAACCAATGAGGTCCGGCTTACAGAGGCAGTTAACTCCCAGCTTGGGGCCGCGTGGGGGGCTAATCGTCTGGATTTAACTCAGCCATTTGACTATCAGGCGAAGGTCTTTTTGGGTAGCAAAGACGGCAATGGCGCTGACGGCATGACCTTTACCATTCAAGATGAAGGCACGTCTGCAGTAGGCCCTGTGGGTCGGGGAATGGGTGCGGGTGATGCGGAAGGCGGGCTGTCTGGAATTTCTCCTTCACTGATTGTCGAGCTGGATACATACCGAAATGGCGACGCCGGATGGTCAGACCCAGTTCAAGATCATCTCGCAGTTTATCTCAATGGTAACGGCCGGCATAACGGTGCCAGTACGGATCTGGCAGGCCCGGTGTTGTTCAGCAATATTGAAGATGGCGTACTGCATGATTTCCGTATCACCTGGGAGCCAGTCAGCCAGACTCTAGAAGTCTATTTCGATGGTGCCAAGCATGTTTCCATTAATCATGACCTGATCACATCTCTAGGGACCAGTTCGCCACTATGGGGGTATACGGCTTCCACTGGCGGTTTTAACAACGAACACCGAATTTGTAATCAGACGGACCCGGCGAGCGCGAATATTCTTGATTATTCAGATGCGCCGGCCAGTTATGGCGATGCGACGCACAATGTAGTGGTCGGTACCAGGCTGGGACCAGATATTGATACCGATCCTGGCTCACTGGCCAGCGCCCAGGCTGATGGCGACGGGGCTGACGACGATGGTGTTGTGATTCCGGCCCTTCAGCAAGCGCAGCGCGCTGATATTGATGTGTCTGTGTTCGGGGACGGGGGTTACCTGAGCGCCTGGATTGATTACAACGGCAATGGCACGTTTGAGGATAACGAGCAGATCGCGGCGGACCTGCAGGATAATGGTGCGGGTGATCTTGATCCCGCCACGGGGCAAATAACGGTGCCTGTCAGTGTTCCTCCATCTGCTACCACCGATCCCTCCTTTGCCCGGTTCCGCTGGTCTACCCAGACTGGACTATCCGCCACAGGTGCTGCCATTGATGGTGAAGTGGAGGATTACACATTAATCATCGCGCCGGGTACCGTCGGGGTGCCGAATAGTTGTTTGTTGCCCATCGTCGGCGCGGCGAATGGTAATTCGTTCAACTGGCCAGGTACCCAGAGTGTGGTGTCTGTGACCACCAACCTGAACTGGTCTGCAACGGCTGACAGCGACACTCTCAGGTTGGTTCAGGGACAAGAGCGTCCGCTGGGTGGCAGCGACCACCGCTGGGACAAGGTCCAGGATATGAGCCTGACCCTGAATTTCTCCAACCCGGTTCCTGCCTCTGAAATGTTGATGCGCTTCAATGATGTCGGGGCCAGCCAGAATACGGTGTTCGATCCGGTTTTCAATTTTAATGTTACCGGCACGGCGACGCCGGCCAACTTTGTACTTACGCCGGCGGGTGGCGGGGCTTTTTCAGACCCACACCTGATTTATTCCCCAGCGACAGCCCAGATCCGCAAGGTCGTGCCGTTGGGTAATGTCCGAGAGAGCGGGGTTCTTGTTGGGCAAGGCAGTGAAACCGTGAGTCAGATGACGTTAACCGCATCGAACTTCGGTTCTGTCTCGGATTTTATTGCCTACAATCTGGGCTACATCGGTGAATGTGATTTCGGGGATGCCCCTGATGCTGGTCCGGGCACCGGCGCTGATGATTATGAAACCTTGGCCGCTTCCGATGGCCCCGGCCACGTTCTGCGACCCTTCCCGCAGTTTTATCTGGGCGCAGGGGTGACCGGTGAATCGGACGGCCAGCCCTCTCTTGCTGCGGATCTGGACCAGGATGAAGGGGTGCTGATTCCGAATCTTCCTTTGGGGCAAACAGTGAATATTACCGCCAATGTTCAGGGTAGTGGCGGGTATCTGCAGGGCTGGATTGACTGGAATCTGGACGGTGATTTCGATGACGTCGGTGAAGCTGTCGCTCAGGATCTGCAGGATGCTGGCGGCGTAGGGAGTATCAATATCCCCGTGACTGTGCCTGCCAATGTTCCGGGGACGAGTACCATTGCCCGTTTTCGTTGGTCGCCGGTTTCCGGGATTGGTCCCGGCAACTTTGTCATTCACGGCGAAGTAGAAGACTACCGGGTCGCGATTCTTTCGCAGACGCGCCTTTCCGGGAGCGTCATCAATGACAATGGTGTTGGCGGCGGTAATGCCCATGATGGAGTGCGCAACGGTGCTGAAAAGGGATTAGCGGACGTCCCTGTCCGCTTGTTGCATGATGCGGACAACAGTGGCACCTGTGAGGATGGAGAGCCTGAGATCGCCCTAACCACTACAGATGGAAATGGCGACTGGTTCCTGGATCTTCCGGCCTCTGAGTCAGGAAAGGATGCCTGTCTGGTCGTCCAGACTCTCAATGGTTTCCGCTCGGTTTCGGAAAATAGCGGGGGCAATCCGGTAGTAGCGGGCGATGTGGATGATGATCTCATGGTCCTGACGGTTCCGGCTGCCGGTAGTGTCTGGCAAGGCTTGTTGTTCGGTGATGTCGGTCTGCCAATCCTGAGGCCCGATCAGCAAGGCGATGTTGCTCCCGGAAACAGCATTATTTACCCGCACCGCTTTACCTCGGCGACGGCCGGGACCGTTGATTTCTCCCTGGTGTCTCCGCAAAGCAGCCCGGCGACTCCCGCCTGGGGGCAGCAGGTCTTCATTGATGCAGGTTGTGATGGCGAACTGAATGCCGGTGATGGAGGGTTGGCGGTGACAGGGATCAATGTGTCTCCTGACGAAACGCTCTGTTTGCTGGTGAAAGTGTTCGCCCCAGAGGATGCCCCTCTGGGGGCGCAGCACAGCGTGACAGTGAGAGCCTCACAGATGTTGTCCGGTACCCTCTTTGAAGAGCAAACAGAGGTGGAGGATCTGACCCGGGTCCAGTTGGGGCAGCTTGCGCTCGTCAAGGCGGTGCGTAACATCGGCCCGGATGGGATTGCCGATACCGGCGATGATGTGGATGTGGCCTTCGGGGACAGCAATGAAGCGTCGCCCTGTGATGTCCTGCGTTACCGCCTGACCTTCCGCAACAGTGGCGTCAGGCCGTTGGACGAGGTGCGTGTCCATGATGCGACCCCCGCCTTCACCCAGCTCGCCGCACCGCTGGGCTGCCCGTCGGGTTTGCCTGATGCGCTGACCGGATGTACGCCGCAAACCAGTGATGGCCCCAACGCTGTGGGCTATGAGGGTGGGGTGGAATGGGTCTTTTCCGGCAGACTGGCCCCCGGCGGAGAGGGGCAGGTTTCCTACGATGTCCGCCTTTCCGGGCCCCGCCCCGGGGTCAATGCCCAGTGCCAGTAGCGGCCCGCTGAACTATCTGCCGCCGGGAGACCGTGGTAGAATGCTGCAACCGGGGGCCGAGGCTCCCGGTTTTTTTGTGGCTGTCTGGCAGGAACAATGGATTTCAGCTTATTGATCAAGGCTCTGTGCCTGGTACTGGTCATAGAGGGCATTCCGCTGTTTCTGGCGCCTAATCGTGCGCGCGAGGCAGCGCTGCAGGTTGCCCGGATGCCCGGGCGAACACTGAGAATTCTGGGGTTGGTGCTGATGATACTGGGTGCCGGCCTGTTACTACTGATGCGGTCGTAAATGATGAACCAGGAAGAACAGTGGCTACTACCCGACGGGGTAGAAGAGGTTCTCCCGGGGCGAGCCCGGGCCATTGAGCAATTACGCCGGCAGACGCTGGATCTCTACCAGCGCTGGGGCTATGAGCTGGTATTCCCGCCACTGATCGAATTCCTCGAATCCCTGCTCAACGGCGCCGGTCGTGATCTGGAACGGGAAACCTTCAAGATTACCGATCAACTGACTGGCCGGCTGATGGGCGTGCGCGCGGATATCACCCCCCAGGTGGCGCGGATGGATGCCCACAGCCTGCGCCGTTCGGCCCCCTCCCGCCTTTGCTACTGCTCCAGCGCGTTGCGCACTCGCCCGGCGGTGGCCGGCGCTACCCGTCTGCCTTACCAGCTTGGTGTCGAGCTGTTTGGTCATGCCGGCAGCGACAGCGACCTGGAAGTGATGAGCCTGCTGCTGGATACCCTGGCTCTGGCCGGTGTGGCCGACCAGGTGGTGCTGGATCTGGGCCATGTGGGCCTGTTCCGCGGGTTGCTGGACGCCTGTGAGTTGAGCGACGCGGAACAGAACCAACTGGAAGACATTTACGTGCGCAAGGCGCGAGTGGAGCTGGATGCCTTCCTGGCAGAACGGGATCTGCCGGCGCCTGCGGCCCGCGCCCTGGCGGCTCTGCCCTGGCTGGCAGGGGGCGTTGAAGTGATTGATCAGGCTCGCGCCCTGCTCGGTGACTTCCCCGGTGCGGTGGCGGCGCTGGATGAACTGGCGGTGCTGGCCGGAGTGCTGGATGCCCGGGGTGTAAAACTGCACCTGGATCTGGGCGAACTGCGTGGCTATCACTACCACACCGGCTGTGTGTTCGCCGCCTACCTGCCCGGTGAGAGCGAGCCGGTGGCCAAGGGCGGCCGTTATGACCACATCGGTGAAGTGTTCGGGCGTGCTCGGCCGGCGACCGGGTTCAGTGCCGACCTGAAAATGCTGGCGGCGCGCACTGACGCTGCTGCGCTGAGTGGCATTCTGGCGGAGGGCTCCTTGCAGGATGTCGCTTTTGTCGCCCGGGTGAACGAGCTGCGAGGCACCGGTGAGCGGGTGGTACTGGCCCTGACCGGAGCAGACAATGACCCGCAGGAGCTGGGCTGTCAGCGCAAGCTGATCCCGGAAGGTAACGGCTGGGTCATCAA
>NZ_JBNPEC010000157.1:0-7493 GCF_051117345.1 Alcanivorax sp. | reverse complement strand
GGCTGGGCTGTACGGTGACTATCTGGATGCTGGACCCGGTGGCATGACCGGCTGGTGGTCGTCGGAGGATCCGCAGTACAACACCTATGGCATTACCGAAGCGAACTACCGGCAGGGAAGCTACTCCAGCAAGTCCATGTACGACGACTTCGAGGAAATGCCGTTCCAGCCCATCGATAACCTGGGGCAGTACTGGTACAGCCAGTTCCTCAGCCAGCCCACCGCCCAGACCCTGGGCTTTGTGCTACACACCACCGACCTGTTGCAGCCCCACCATGTGTGGACCACCTCGGCCCTGAATCACAGCGGCTGGGAATCCTGGGTGGCGGATTACTACGACAGTGAAAACCTGAACGCCACCGCTCTGGTGGACCAGGCGCTGCAGAATTTCACCCCATTGTCGCCCACCGGCAGTGACATTCGTCCGCTACTCACCGAGGGCGGCGCCTTGGCCTATGGCAACGGCGGTATCGTGTTGTCCAGCACCGACCATTCCGATCGTGTGCAGGTGGGGCAGACAGTCATCCCCAACGCCATTGCCATGGTGGTACATCTGCTCAACCACGCGGCATATCAGGTGAATCCCTGACGCTACGAACCGGCCCGTAACCGGGCCGGTGTTTTTCCGTAGGGTGCACTGAGCCTGAGGCGAACTGCACCGATCCTGCGTTTGAATGGTGCAGCCCGCGTAGGGCCGAAGGCCGTAATCCACCATCATAGGATCCGACGTCCGGGGTGGTGGTTTTGGTGGATTACGCCTTCGGCTAATCCACCCTACGGTAATGAATGGGCGATAAGAGACGAGAGAGGGAAACTTCCATGGCAATGCCTCGATGGATGTTGGCCATTGTGTTGACGGTTGTCGCCGTGGCCGGCTATGCCGGCTGGCAACAATGGGGGCCGCTGTCCGATGACGTGGCCGCCCGGGTGGATGGCGATGTGATTCCCGCCGCCACGCTGGATGTGTTCGTGGCGGCGGCGCGTCGCAGTGAGCCGGATATCAGCCGCGAAAGCGTCCTCAAGGGGCTGGTGGAAAACCGCCTTCTGGCGGCGGTGGCCCATGCGCAACATGATCACGATGCGCACCCGGAACGGGTGGGCTACGACAGTGCTACCCGCCACGAGCAGCAGCGCTTCAAGTTGATTCGCACCGCCTATGCTGACGCCCTGCGCAAAGCGGTTAACGACGACGGGATGGGCAACAGCCTGGACAGCCTGACCACACCGCTGGCGCTGTCCCGCCAGGCGCTGGCGCCCATGTTGACCCTGGAGCAGGCGTTGTACAGCACCATGACCGACGCCCAGCAGCAAGCGGCCAGCGACTATGTGCTGGCCCGCTATCGTTTTGCCGACGATCAGCCGGAACAGACCCTGACCTTGTGGGACCTATACCGGCGGCAGAACATCCAGTTGAAGGTGCAGATGCATAACCTCAACCTGGATTTCATTCGCGAAGCGGTGAAACAGCAGCTGACCATGGCCTACGTGTTTGACTGGTTTGAGCAACAGGCCGGGCTGTCCCGCGCGGCCATCGCCGCCGTGGATCGCAGCATCGACGATGCCCTGCAGCGGGAGGCCCTGATGCATGACATGGGTCTGATGCAGGACATCCATGACGACAATCCGCAACTGCGGGAGCTGGCGGCGCAGGTGACGGATCAACAAATTGCCGACTATTACGTGGCGAACAAGGTGCTGTTCACCCGGGTAGAGCGGGTGCGGGCGCGACATCTGAGAGTGAACAGTCAGCAGCAGGCGGACCGGGTCCATGAGCTGATCCACGATGGCCTGTCGTTTGATCAGGCAGTAGCGGATTACTCCGTGGCGCCGGACCAGGAACAGGGCGGCGAGCTGGGCTGGATCGATCGGCAATCCCGGCAGGATCTCTGGACCCGGTCGCTGGCGTTTGTGCAGCCGGAAGGCGTAGTGTCGCCGCCGTTTCGCAGCCCCGGTGGCGATGGCGCCGCCTACTGGGAACTGTTTCTGGTAGAAGAAAAAGTGACTGCCTACCAGAGCCTGGAGAGTGAATCGGTTCGCTACCGTGCGGGTCGGGCAGTGGCTCAGGAACTGTTGCAACAGCGCTTTCAGAGCCTGCTGGCGGAGGTCACCGAACAGGCATCGCTGCGAATCAATCAGGCGGTGCTGTGATGAAGGCGCTGCTGGTTGCTGTGTTGCTGGGCGCGGTGGCCTTGGTGATGGCCAGGTGGTTGCCGAGCGCAGCACAGGCGCCGCTACCGGGGGTGACCGATGACAGCACGGCGGTCGCAGAGATCGCACCGCAGAAAGCGCAGGAAAAAGCGGCCACGCCTTTGTCCATGATCGACACAGTGGCGGAGCGGCAGCGGCCATCGCGAGCTTCCCGCGTTGACGATGCCGCTGCCGGGCCGATGCCCTCGCCACAAGCGGTAACGGCCCTGCGTGACAGCATGCGCCACGGTGATCCGCGTACGCCGCCGTTGGCCCCGCGTACGGATTTGCGGGAGCCGCCCAGTGCTGCCGAGCTGGCCGACCCGGCGCTGTATCAACAGTACGAGCAGCGCCAGCAACAGAATGTCTATGCCTCGTTCGCCAGTGCCGTTGATCAGCGTATTCCGGAACTGGAAGCGATGATTGCCAAAGGCCGCGCCAGCGGCATCAGTGAGGCGCAACTGGCGGAAGGGGAAGCGAAGCTGGCCAAGTTGCGCGAACAGCGGGATCAGTTATCGGCGCAGCAGGCGGAGTCGGCCGACGAGGCCTCGTCGGCAGCCGGGCAGGATTGACCGGTTAGCTCTATGACGCTGTCGCGGATGGCCTCGTTCTTAGGGGCAAGGGCACGGGCACGGCAGATGCTGTCGCGGGCTCCTTCCTGATCGCCCAGCGCTTGTTGGGCGTAAGCCAGGTTATTCCAGGCGGCGGCAAAGTCTGGCGCCTGACCGGTAGCGCGTTGGAAGGCGTCGAGCGCCGGTTGCTGTTGGCCCTGGCTCCACAGGCTGTTGCCGTGACCGAACCAGAGTTTGCCGCTGTGCGGGAACGCGTCTACCGCCGTCGGCCAGAAGGCCTCGGCATTGGGCAGGGCGGAAATCGCCCGGAACAGGGTGCGCGGTTCCGCACTGGCAGGGAGTTGCCCCGGTTCGACCAGGGTGAAGCCCCATTGATTGGCACGGGCCCAGGTGCGGATAAAGCGGTTCCAGTGGCTGGTCTTGCCGGCGTCGGTGCCGCTGTGCAGGACTATGGTGTTGCCCTCATCTTGATAGCCGGTAACCACGGCAAAATGCCATTGGGGCCAGCGGCGCAGGGCCAGGTTCTGTAGCACCAGTACCGGTCGACCCGCCTGCAGTTCACTGAACAGCGCCTCGCTGTTTTCCACCGGATAGGCCATCAGGCCGCGGCTGCGGGCGGCAGCCCGCAATTCAATCCCCAGGCTGCCTTCCCGTTCCGGTAACCACACTTCGTCCACCAGGCTGTTTGCCGTCACCGGCTTGCCGGCCCATTGCAGCATCATGGCCAGGGCGGCGGGGCCGCATTGGTACTTTTCCTGGGGAACAAACGGCACCACCAGCTGCTGTTCGGTGTCCACCTGCGCACTTTGAGGAGGCGGAAAACTCTGGCATCCACTCAAGGAAAGCAGAATCAGCAGGCTGACGAGGCATGCCAGGTTGAAAGGGCTGGCAAAGGCTGGGAGTGAAAGGCGAGGAGCTGCTGGCTCCTCGCCGTAGGGGAGAGGCATGGATCAGTTAATGGGATCAATGGCGGGAAAGACGTTGGTCGCACCCAGCAGGTCGAGCAGGATAAGAATCAGGATGATGGCGAGAATCACGCCAACCACGCCCTGACCGGCGGGCAACTCTTCTGCCTTCTGGGCCAGCTGCTGCAGTTCCTGATCAGTCAGTCGGTCAAGACGCTGGCTCACCTGATCCTTGCTAACACCGTAGTCACCCAGCGCCTTGGCGGCGACCTTGTGATCCATCAGTTCCATTACCTGCGCCTTCATGGTCGCGCGGTCCTGTTGTTGGATGACCGTATCGTTACCGATCATGGCGGCCTGGGCGGCCGGCACAATCATCAGCTGCATGAAAAGCAGCAATGATGCACTGAGAATACCGGTAATGCGCTTGGTCATGGGATATCTCCATTCAGCTCGATGAATTCAACACTAACACCTTGACCTTAACGCAAAAGAATATCTCTCGAGGAATCACCATTTTTTACAAGGACTTTACCAATTTCTGTCGCGTTGACTCCGGCTTCACGCAATTGCGTAAGGGCCCGGGACAGTGCGTCTTCGGGAATGCTGAACAGCAGTCCACCGGCGGTTTGCGGGTCACACAGGATAGTCAGTAGCGACTCTGCAACCCGCTGCGTATCGCAATGCATCAACACGTGCCGGTTGGCCTCGTTGAGGGTGCTACTCACCCCATCTTCAATCAGCGACAGGGTGCCGGGCAGCAGGGGAGTGCTGTCGGTATCGACGGCCATGGCCACATCACTTTGCTGACAGATTTCATGGAGATGACCGAGCAGGCCGAAGCCGGTGATATCGGTGCAGGCATGCACTGGCAGATCCTGCATGGCCTGTTGGGCGATACGATTGCTGACCAGCAAATGGTCCAGGGTGGCATCCAGCCAGGGGCCGTGCAGTTTGTCTTTGTGCATCATGGCGGCCAGCTGCACGCCGCTGCCCAGGGGTTTGGTCAGCAGCAGGCGGTCGCCGTTCCGGGCGCCGCGTTTGTGCCAGAGCTGTTGCGGGTCCGCCTGACCGTTGACGGTAAAACCGGCAGCCATCTGCGGGCCTTCGATGGTGTGGCCGCCCACCAGGGTGCAGCCAGCGGCGTTCAGTTCTTTCACCGCGCCGGCCATCAACCGGTGCAGATCCCGGCCCTGCAACTTAGGGTGGTGCCACGGCAGGGTCACGTTGGCCAGGGCAGAGTGGGGCATGGCATTCATGGCGTACAGATCGCTGAGGCTGTGCAGTGCCGCCACTCGGCCAAACAAAAATGGTTCGTCAATAAAGGCCGGGAAATAATCCAGGCTTTGCACCAATCGCTTGTTGCTTGCCCAGTGAATGATAGCCGCGTCATCGGCGGCATCCACCCCGGCCTCGATATCGTCACGGATATGTGGCTGTAAATCCCGCAAGGCATCATGGAGTGCACCGCTGCCCACCTTGGCGCCGCAGCCGGCGCAATGCAGGGTGTCCGGGTCTGCCGGAGGCGGTGTCATGGCAGGCAACTGGCGATCGAACTTGTCCATAAAGGCGCGATCGATACGATCCTTCCAGCGCCATACCCAGTGCCCGGCGGCAGACAGGGCGCCGCCACGGCTGGCCACTGCCTGCTTGCCACCGGCGGAGAGCAAAGAGAGAAAGCGTTTCTGCGGTCGGTAGGCCTGCAAGGGCTGGCCGGTGATGGCGGCGCTCAGGTTGTGGGCCAACACCTTGGCCTGGCGCACCGCATAAACGCCGGCCTTGGGCAGGCTGTTGGGAAAGGCAGCGCAATCACCGGCGGCAAACACGCGGCTGTCGCTGCGGCTTTGCAAGGTCTCGGTTACGCGCACAAAGCCCTTGTCGTCACAGTCCAGGTCGCTGTCTGCAATCACCCGGGTGCCGCGCACGCCGGTGCACCAGAGCACCCGCGCGGCGTCCAGGGGGGTGTCGTTGGCGTAGAGGGTGCCATCGCGTTTTTCCACCCGGGTGTGTTCGCGCAGCTGGATACCGTAGTCCTCCAGATAGCGTTGCATACGTCGGCGCACCGGTTCCGGGTAGCCTGGTAGCAGTACGCCGCCGCTGATGAGTGACAGGGCGCCGCGGTGTCCGGTTTGCCGTTGATGTTCGGCAATGGCCAGGGCCATTTCCGTACCACCGGCGCCGGCGCCGACCACGGCCAGCGGGCTGTCATGATCACGCCATTGCTGCCAGCGCTGGTGGAAGCTGGCCACCGGTTTTACCGGCACGATATCCGGATGACCGCCACCCACGGGTTGCAGGTCCGGGGTGGCGCCCACATCCAGGCTCAGCCAGTCATAGTCCAGGGTACTGCCATCGTCCAGGGTGAGGCGGCGTTCGGCGCTGCAGATTCGTGTCACCGCGGCGCGGATAAAGCGGGTGCCGGTGGCCTGGCATAGCCGGTACAGATCCACATGGCTACCGGAGAGGGTGTAGTGGCCGGCAATCAGGCCGGGCAGCATACCGGAATAGGCGCTCAACGCATCGGGCGACACCAGGGTAATCCGTACGCCGGGGATCGGTTTCATGGCCAGCATGCGCAGGGCCAGCGCATGGCTGTGGCCGCCGCCAATCAATACCAGGTCGTGGTTGGCCGAGGGGGTCATCACAGCAGGATATCGCCTTTCAAAAAGCAGCGAGCCTGGCCACTCAGGGTAACCCGGTCACCCTTGAGAGTGCAGTGCAATTCGCCGCCCCGTGCCGAAAGCTGGCGGGCGTGCAGGGTGCTCTTGCCCAGCCGTTCGGCCCAGTAGGGCACCAGGGTGCAATGGGCGGAGCCGATCACCGGGTCTTCCGGTACGCCCTTGGCCGGGGCGAAAAAGCGGCTGACGAAATCGCAGTCATCGCCGGGGGCGGTGATCATGATCGCAAAGGTATCCAGTTTGCCGATGGCGGCAAAATCCGGCTGGAAGTTGCGTACCTGTTCCGCGCTGTCCAGCACCACCAGGGTATCGCGAGCCTGAAGAACCTCCGTGAGAGGAATGCCCAGCGCCTGCTCGTAGGGTGCCCGGTTGCTGACCGGGTGCGCCGGTCGGCTGAGGAAATCCAGGCTCAAAGTCTGGCCGTTGCGCTCCACATAAAGCGCACCGGATGAAGTATTGAAACGAATCCGCTCACCGGGAAACCCCAGCGCATTGAACACTACCCAGGCAGCGGCCAGGGTGGCATGGCCGCACAGGTCCACTTCCACACTGGGAGTAAACCAGCGCAGCGTATAGCCGGTGTCATCCGCCACCAGAAAGGCGGTCTCCGACAGATTGTTCTCCATGGCGATGTTCTGCAGCAGGGCATCCTCCGGCCAGCTTTCCAGCGGCACCACCGCCGCCGGGTTACCGGCAAACAGGGAAGAGGTGAAGGCATCGACTTGATAGAGTTTCATGGGCTGCCTTGCAAATAACGCGTTCGTTTCGTTGGCTTCATAGACCCAAGCCCGGCTTTAGCCGCAATCGCTTGCGCAATCCTCGCGACAGCGCATCCACTGCCAGATTGAGCATGACCGTGGCCATGATCAATAGCAGGGTCCGATCGAAGCGGAATTCCGCCACGCTGGAATCAATATAGAAACCCAGGGTATGAATGCCAAGAATCCCCAGCACCGCCGTTTCGCGCATGATCACTTCCCAGCGGTAGAGCAGGAAGGCCAGCAGGTTGGGGGTGACGCGGGGCAACACTTCCCAGGCGTAGCGGTTGAGGCCGGTGGGGGCGTCCGCACGCAACGTCAGGCTTTCGCTGAAGCGGCCGGTGAGGTGGGCGACGATGGCGCCGGTGTGCAGGGCCAGGGCCAGGATGCCCG
>NZ_JBNPEC010000099.1:0-33880 GCF_051117345.1 Alcanivorax sp. | reverse complement strand
TACGAGCTACGAGCTACGAGCTACGAGCTACGAGCTACGAGCTACGAGCTACGAGCTACGAGCTACGAGCTACGAGCTACGAGCTACGAGCTACGAGCTACGAGCTACGAGCTACGAGCTACGCTCGATTGGATAGGTAAAGGGTGGAAAGTTCCCCGGACCTCGGCATTTCTACGAAGCCGCTGTAGGAGTACCTCTTGAGGTGCGAACCTTGCGGAGCAAGGGAATCGACCGCAGGGCGATCAGGAATATCAGGGCTCGACAGGTTCTTCTAATGGCTCCTTTAAAGCTTCGCCATATGTTTTCAGCTGGACCCATCCTCCCGGTAACCGTTTCGAGGTATTCGATGTTGCGAATTGTTGTAGGTCTGCTCGTGCTGCTGGCGGGCAATGTGATGGCCAGCGACTGGCTATTGTCCCTGGAAGGGGAGCGTACCCAGGGGGCCTTGCTGCGTGGCCAGGTGGCGCCGGGGGTGGCCGTCAAACTGGATGACAGGGTGGTGCGGGTTACCGGTGACGGTTTTTTTGCTGTCGGGTTTGGCCGTGATGCGGCGCTGCAGCAGAGCCTGGTGCTGGAAAAGCAGGGCGAAACCCAACAGGTACCCGTAACCCTCAGCAAACGGGAATACGACATCCAGCGCATTGAAGGCGTGCCCAAGCGTACCGTGGAGCCGCCGCCGGAAGCGGTGCTCAAGCGGATTCGTCGCGAAGTGGCCGAGATCAAGACGGCGCGGAATACCGACTCTGCCCTGTTGGCCTTCCTCAGTGATTTTCAGTGGCCCCTTACCGGACGCATCAGTGGCGTTTACGGCAGTCAGCGGGTCTACAACGGCAAGCCCGGCCGTCCGCACTTTGGCGTGGACGTGGCCCGCCCTGCCGGCACTGTTGTCGTCGCACCGGCGGATGCGGTGGTGACCCTGGTACAGGACGATAACTATTATTCCGGTGGCACCCTGATCATGGATCACGGCTACGGCGTGTCCTCCACCATGATTCATCTCAGCGAGGTGCTGGTGGAAACAGGGCAGACCGTGAAACAGGGTGAGCCGGTGGCCAAAGTCGGCGCCTCTGGCCGCGCCACCGGCCCGCACCTGGACTGGCGCTTGAACTGGTTTGAGGTAAAGCTGGACCCGGTGACGGTGGTGGGGGAGATGCAGTGAACAGTTAATAGTGAATAGTTAACAGCGACGCGGTTGCGGACTGTAGGTTTTGAAACGCAAGAGGCCGCGCCCATTCTCTGGGCGCGGCCTCTTGCGTTTCAAACATGAAAATCCAGGGCGTGCAGCTGTTAACTATTCACTATTAACTGTTAACTAGCTCAACATCTCCACCGACCCCTGGCTATTCATCAACGCCACCCGATTACGCCCGGCGCCCTTGGCCTGGTAGAGGGCTTCGTCGGCCTGTTTGAGCAATTCAGCGCCATTGCTGGCGCCGTGGTCGGAGCAGGCTACGCCGACGCTGATGGTGACCACCTGGCTGACCCGGGAGCCGCTGTGGGGCAGGCCCAGTTGTTCTACCCGGTTACGCATCCGCTCGGCAAACACCAGGGCATCGTTGAAGCTGGAGTCGGTGAGGACGATGACAAATTCCTCGCCGCCGTAGCGCGCGACAAAATCGGTTTCCACCTGCACCATGGAAAGGGGAACGTTGGATATTTTCTTCAGGCATTCATCCCCGGCCGGGTGGCCGTAGGTATCGTTGTACTGTTTGAAAAAGTCGATATCGAACAGCAGCAGGCTGATGCGTTCCGGTGCATCCGGGTTGCCCTGTTTGTGCAGATGGAACAGGTGGTTGAGCCGGGACTCCATGCCGCGCCGGTTGATGCAGCCGGTCAGGCCATCCACGGTGGCCTGATTTTCCAGTACCAGGTTGGCGGAGTGCAGCTCGTTGCGGTGCTGGTAAAGCACGTGTTCGGAAAGGAAGTGCTGGCGCAACAGCCGCTCGTACACGTACTGGCCAAACAGGCTCATGCTGGCAAAGGCCAGAGTCACCATGGTCAGGGTGGTGGCCTCGAAGGGGGTCCGTTCCGGGTTGGCGATCAGCGTGGCGACCATGGCGCCGATCATCACCGTGGAGCTTAGCAGGGCGGAATAGAACGGCACACGAATCAGGATGCAAATCATGATGATCGACATCGGGGTGTGCAGGAAAAAGGTATAGGAAAGCGGGTGCTCAACATGCACGCCCAGATAATTGCCGGTCAGGGCAACGGCGAAGGCCAGTGCCAACGTGGCCGGGTGCAGCCACTCCCGCCACTGGAGTGTGCGGGCGAGGATAACGCAGCCGCCGGCCAGCATCAGGGTGAATAACCGCGGACGCCAGGAATTGGTGATCACATCCGTGCCGATCCAGGATTCGATCAGCATGGCGGCGGCGATCAGAATGGCGACCAGTCCCAGCGCCCAGGGTGCCACCTTCGACACGCTGGCCAGAAAATACAGGCGAAAATCTTTTTCCAGCGGCTTTGGCAGACGCAGGTGCCACGGCAAGCTGATGTCATTGCCGGTGGGGAGTGGGTTGTGGTTCTGGGGAGCTGTCACGGCCGATAAGGCTCCTTTCTGTCCGTGAGTCGGTGGCGGCCATGTTTCATCATAGAGTATGCCCGTTATTGAAAAAAATCACAGGCGGCCAACGGCATATTGTAAGGACAGAAGGTCGTCAGCGTTCAGTCCAGCAGGGCCAGAAGTGCCTGTTGCTTGCCTGATGGCAGGCGTCGGAAGCGTTCCAGCAGGTACGCTTCCTCGTTGCCGTCAGGAATTGCGGTTTCGCCATGGGGCAAAGTAGCGGGCCAATTGCTTAGACTGTGCTGCAAGCGGGCAATGATCTCCGCATTCATGCTGCGATGGCTCAGGCTGGCAGCTTGCGCCACATCGCCTCGCATGCCATTGGGAAATCGAACCACGAACTTCTCGGCTCGCGTGGTTGCGCTGCTTGTCATAGTAACCTCTGAATCACACCTGCGAACAATATTCAGCACTCTGATGGCAGAGTGCCTCTTTCAGACAACACGACAGGGTGTAGTGTTAACAATGCTTCAGACCTTACGCATTTTTTTGCCTTTAGGCGATACTGGCAGCTTGCCATTAAGCCTCAAACAGCGACTCGGTTAACACTGAAAACGGTAAAAATTGCTTTTACATTGAATAATACGCCACGCGACATGCGCCATGGATGGTGCTGGAGCGTTATCGCGTGTTGGGTGATGCATGAAACATGTGGCGTTCTAATGTGACAGCCCCGCCGCCGGGCGATAGAATCCATTTCAATGATGTTTTCTTAAGTGGCAATTCACACCATGAATATTGGCGCGGCTGACCTGAACCTGCTCAAGTACCTGGACGTGCTGTTGCGCGAGCAGAATGTGACCCGGGCGGCGGAGCAACTGGGTATCACCCAGCCCGCCATGAGCAATTCACTCAAGCGATTGCGGGAACTGTTTGGCGATCCGTTGCTGATTCGCACCAGTGACGGCATGACCGCCACTGAGCGTGCTCAGGAATTGCGCCCGCTGGTTCGCCAGATTCTCTCCCAGGCAGAGCAGTTGTTTACCCCGGAAGATGTGTTCAAGCCCTCGGATAGTCGTCGGGTATTTCGCATCATGACCAGCGACTATGCGGAAGCCACCCTGGTGCCGCATATCGTGCGGCGCCTGCGTGCCGAAGCGCCCAACGTGGTGCTGGATTTTCTGACGCCGTCGGATGTGAGTTACCAGGACATGGAGCAGGGCCGGGTGGACATGGCGGTGAATCGTTTCAACGAGATTCCCGGCTCCTTTCACCAGGTGAGCCTGTGGAAAGATTCCTTTTCCTGCTTGTTGAACCGGGATAACCCCATTGCCAGTGGTTTCAATCTGGACAGTTATCTGTCAGCACAACATATCTGGGTATCGAAAACCGGTTTCGGGGTAGGGTTCGGCATGAACCCGGAAAAACTCGGCGGGCTTGGCTGGATTGATCATGCCCTGGAGCAGCTGGGCAAGAGCCGCAAGATCAGCATCTTTACTCGTCATTACCAGATGCCTGCCCTGCTGGCCATGAACAACGACCTGGTCGCCACCCTGCCCAGCCGCGTGGCGCGCATGCAAGCCCAGAACGAACGCTTGCTGATCAAGGAGCCGCCCTTCGACATTCCCCAGTTCGAACTGAAAATGGCCTGGTCGTCGCTGCTGCACCACAACGTGGCCCATCGCTGGCTGCGGAGACTGATCCAGGAAGAGGCGGAAAGCATTCTGGCGGAGGAATAGCTACGAAGCCCCTGTAGGAGCGTAGCGCAGCGGAGTAACGCACGTAGTTCAGTGCGGCCCGAAGGGTGAGCGAAGCGAATATACCTCTTGAGGTGCGAACCGCCTTGCGCGGAAATCGACCGGAGGGCGATCAGGAATCTCAGCACTCGACAGGTTTCAGAAAGAACGGCGGACAGATAATCCTCTGTCGCCTCGCTACGCTCGGTTCGCACCTCAAGAGGTGCTCCTACATTCAATCGCGCCGCCAGCGACGGTCCTACAAGCTTCGATCAAGGGCAGGGTGCTATTCGAGAATCTCGCCCTGCTCGTGTTGAAGCTAGTAGCTGCAACTCAAATCACCGCCGCGCCGCTGAGCCAGCTGCTGTGGGTCTTGCCGGGCAGGTTTTCGCCGGCTTCGGCGATGGCGCCCTTGCCGATGCCTTCAAAGGCACGCACGCGGAAGTGCTTGCCAGGGGCCTCGGTGGCCAGTTGCTCAGCGATATGAGCGGCCAGTTGCTCCACGGTGGTGTCGGTGTCGACCATGTAGCAATGATCTTCCGGGATCACCAGCTCGAAGTGCCCCTGGGGGGCATCGTAGCGGAAACGGTGGTGGGGAATTTCCTCAATGTAGTAAGTCCCTTCCAGGTCTTCTTCGGTGCCCAGGTAGATATCTTCCCAACGGTCCGCCCAGAGCTTTTCCCAGTAGCGGCTGCGCCGGCCATTCTCGAAGATATGGATGCCGGAGCGGTGGCCGTGGGCAATGCGCTGGCAATTGCCGTCGTGTTTCTTGAGACCATGCGAATAGTGGTAGAAAGGCGCAGTACCGGTATCTTCCTCGCGCAGCACGATGCGTACCTCGGCCACATTGTCTGGCACCACCTGTTGTACCAGGTCCATCAGGAACAGGGTCAGGTTGGCCTTGGAGACTTCCGGGCCGCTCATCAGCAGCAGGCTTTCACTGGGAGCCACCATGCGGATGGTGCCGCCCCGGTAGAGCCATTCCAGGCTGGTGTTGTTGTCGCGCTCGCTCACCGTGGCGTGTTCGCTGTCCACAGGCACCAGCAGCCGGTGGTCCACGTGGTCATCGATGATCTGCTTGATGCGCTTCTTGATATGACCGAAGTCGAACACCATGCCCTGATGATCCAGATCGCCGGTCAATTCCAGATCGACCAGCCAGGACTCACCGACCATGCCGCGCTTAGGGTGCAGGTAGGAGAAATCGGCGACGGTTAAATTTTCGACAAAAAGAGTGGCCATGCGGTTCCGGTGGAATAAGGTTGGGTTTCGACAGGCTGCTATAATGCCATTATTCTGGGCTGCCGCTAAGGTGTGCGCCACACACAGCGAACATTTTACGCGCAGTTACCGTGCGAGCTGTGAACCGGGGCACACCCTTCGGGGCTGAAAACTGCTCGCCCTTGCCTATCCGGAGCGATTCGAACCATGGCTGAAACCCTTTTTTCCAAGATCATCGACCGCGAAATTCCTGCCGATATCATCTTCGAAGACGACCAGTGTCTGGCCTTCAGGGATATTAACCCCCAGGCGCCCACCCACTTCCTGGTGATCCCCAAGAAGCCGATCCCCAAGTTGTCTGATGCCGAAGAGGACGACAAGGGCCTGCTTGGACACCTGCTGCTGGTGGCAAGCCGTGTTGCCGAGCAGGAAGGACTGGAGGATTTTCGCCTCAACGTGAACAACGGCGCCGGCGCCAGCCAGACCGTCTTCCATCTGCATGTGCACGTACTGGGTGGCCGCGCCTTCAGCTGGCCGCCGGGCTGAAGACTTAAAGGCGTGGCGCTGATGGTGCGCCAGGAAGGGCGGCTATGAATTATCTGGCACATCTCTCCCTGGCTCGGCCGTCTGTGCCATCCAAGGTCGGCAATGTGCTGGGGGATTTCATGCATGGGGTGGAACAATCCCGGCTCAGTGAGCCGGTGCGGCGGGGCCTGGACAATCATCGTCTGGTGGACCGCTTTACCGATAACCATCCCTGGGTGCAGGCCCAGCGCCGCAGCTTCTCGTCAACACGGCGCCGTTTTGCCGGTGTCGCCCTGGATGTCTTGTTTGATCATTTTCTGTGGCAGCACTGGTCGGCGTTTTATGACCATGGGCGCGAGGCGGCCATTGTCCGCCACTACCAGCATCTGCAGGCCGGTCTGCCGCTGATGCACGTGCCCATGCGGGAACGGGTCGAGCGTCTGATCGAGCACGATTTGCTCAATCAGTACCGGGAGCTGACGCGGGTGGGGCAGGCACTGGATGTGATTGCCGGGCGTATCCGTTTTGCCAACGACTTCGCCGGCATCATCGAGGAAATCGAGCCGCGCTATCAGGAGCTGGAGCGGGGCTTTCTGGGTTTCTACCCCGAGCTTCAGGACGTGGTAAAGGTGGCTGGGGTGGAGGTTTGAGTTGAAAGTTCAAAGTTGAAAGTTTCAAGGCGCGGAATGGCTGAGAGCTAAACGAAAGCGCACTGCCCGCGCGTGCCGGTAATGGTGCGCGGGCAAAGTGCTGCAAGGGAGGCAGACGCCTAATTCGCGCCTTTTAACTTTCAACTCGCCACTTATCACAACGTGGGCAGATCCAACTCCGCCATGGTGTCGTAATACAGCTCTTCTGCCAGCTTCTGGTTGCGTGCCCGGGGTGAACGCAGGGCCGGTTTGTGGTTGGCGAAGTATTCGCCGGTGACCTCGGCATACTGCGGGTCCAAAGCCAGGCTGACGGGCAGGGTGGCGGCTTTTTCCGGGGTGGTGAGGGTCGGGCGAATCAGGGCCATGGCGGCCTTGGGGACATGCCGGAAGATGGGCGTGTCCACGCCTCCCGGGTGCAGGGCGTTACTGGTGATGCCGAGTTCCTGCAGGTGCTCGGCGAGCACATTGCTGAACAGGATGTTGCCTAGTTTGGATTGGCCATAGGCGTCCATTACCAGGTAGGGCTTGCGACCGCGCCAGGTCTTCTTGTTGATCCGCCCCAGCCAATGGGCTACGGACGCCACATGCAGAATGCGCGGCTGGTTGCCTTTCTTTAGTAGCGGCAGCATCAGGTGGGTGAACAGCACCGGTGCCAGGTAATTAACCCCGAACTGCATTTCGTAGCCGTCGCGGGTGAATTCCTGCTGGGTGGGCACCACGCCGGCATTGTTGATCAGCACATCCAGTTCGCCCAGCTCCCGGTAGATGAGGGCCGCGTTGTCGCGCACATTTTCCAGGTCGGAAAGATCCAGCGGAAACAAATGCACTTTGGCATCCGGGTGGCGGTTCTTGATGCGGGCGATGGCGGCCTGGCCCTTGGTCTGGTCGCGACAGGCCAGGGATACTTCCGCGCCGTGGCCGGCCAGTTGCTCGGCGGTACAGTAGCCGATGCCGGAATTGCCGCCGGTAATCAGAACACGCTTGCTCATGGTTTGCTCCGCTGTGGTTTGCGCCAGCTTAACAGCATGGCTGTGTCCTGTGAGGCCAATCTCAATACGGGGTGCGGTCGATCCAGTCGAGAATATGGTCGGCAACGGTTTGCCACTGGGGACCCTGCAGCAACAGGTGGGGGGCCTGAGGGTAGAAGCGGTATTCGCCCTGGCCTGCCAGGTGATCGTGCAGGTGGCTGATGCCGGCGGCGGGCACAGAGTTGTCCTGGCCGCCGTAGAGTAACAGGGAGGGTGTCTGTATTGAGTGTGCCCGGTCGCTGGCGCTGTCGGCCAGCTGGATCAGGCCCCAGTAGGCATCCATGCGGACTTCGCGGATCACCCGAGGGTCGTTGGCCAGACGTTGGGCGCTGTCAGCCGCCAGGCGTGGGTCATCGGGTTCGCGGTTTACCGTCAGCTGATATCCGGGCGCCAGAAAAGCGGCGCTGGCGATGGCGGCATTCCAGCCGTAGCGGAAGCGGATCCCCTCGCGCACGGCAGGTCCGGCGAGCACGATGCCGGCCACTTTGTCAGGCACCTCCAGCGCTGCCAGCATCGCCACGGCCCCTCCCAGACTTTCCCCCACCAGGAACACCGGGCGCTGATAGCGTTCATAGAGTTGCTCGATCTGATAGACCGCTTCTGATACCAGCTGGTCTTCTCCGGCCCACTGCCCTTGCTGGGTACGTTCGCCGAACCCGGCCTGGTCATAGCTGACCAGCAGGTGGCCGTTGTCGGCAAAGTAGGGGCCCAGTGCATCGAAGGCAGCCCCGAAATCGCCGAAGCTGTGCAGGCCAAGGATCACCGCATCGGGATTGTCGGCGGGTTGCCAGTGACGCAGGGTGTCGGTGAGGGCTGCGGGCGCAGCCGTGTCCTCCGCCCTGTTGTCGGAAACCAGGTTGCAGGCCGACAGCAGACCGTGAAGCATAATAAGAGTGACCAGACGGAGAATCATGCCATGAGCCTAGCAGTCAGCCCGCAACGGCGAGTGAATGCCGCCGCTTTTACCCTGGTACTGGTGGCGCTGACCTGGCTGGTGGCCCGGTGCGAAGCGGATCAGGGCAAGCCTGCCGCACCGAATACGGTGACCATGACGGTCACTGCCACGGCCTACAATTCCCTGCACGGCCAGGGGGCGGGAGCGGACCATGCCCTGGCCGCCTGGGGGGATCGCCTCAAACCGGGGATGAAGTCCATCGCGGTGTCGCGGGATTTGATTCCCATGGGGCTGGGACATAATGCTGAACTGCATATCGAAGGCCTGCCCGGTACCTGGGTGGTGAAGGACAAGATGCACTGGCGCTGGAAAAAGAAGATCGATATTTATATGGGCGAGGATGTGCAGGCGGCCCGGGAGTGGGGGCGAAGAAAGGTGAAGATTACCTTTTCTGCTCCGCCGGCCGAGCCGTAGCTTGGAGCCCTTGCTGTAGGAGCGTCGCTCGCGGCGCGATCAACGAGGTTAGAATCGCGCCGCGAGCGACGCTCCTACGGAGAAGCAGGGTGTCAGTCTCTGCTCAGAAAGCTCATGAACAACCGTGTCGAGGCACTGGGCAAGGCCTTGTCGAGGAGCTTGATCAGTTTGAAGGTGAGGCCCACCGGGTTGTGTACCGGCATTTTTTCATTGGCAGCCTGCCAGACCGTGTCGGCCACGTCGTTGGCACTCAGGTTGACGCCCATGCGGTCTACCACCGGTGCCCGGAAGCTGGCCTTTTCCACCATGGGGGTTTTCACGAACGGCGGCATGATATCGACCACGCGGATGCCCTGACGCCCCCATTCGATATTCAGCGACTCGGTGAGCGAACGCACCGCGAACTTGCTGGCGGAATAGGAGGCTAGGTGCGGCACCCCGTACAGGGCCGAGGCGGAACTCATGTTGATCACCGCGGCGGTCTTGCTCTCCTGCAGGAAGGGGTGGGCAGCCAGGCTCATGTTGATCAGGCCGGTGACGTTGATGTCGATGATCTGCTTGTGCTGTTCCGCGCTGATGGACTCGAACTGGCCCATGCGCAGAATGCCGGCACAATTGAACAGCACGTCGATGCCTCCGTCTTCGGCAAAGTCCCGGCAGGCATGCTCACAGGCAATGCTGTCGGTCACGTCCAGGCGCCGGTACCAGCTGTTGTCCAGTTCCTTCGCCAGCCGCGCCAGGGCGGTTTCATTCACATCGGTCAGGCCAACCCGCCAGCCGTTCTCATGAAAGTGCTTGGCGGTGGCCAGGCCGATGCCACTGGCGGCGCCGGTGATCAGGATACGTTTCATGCAGCGGCATCCTTCCAGTGTTGATGGATAAAGCGGGCGCAGGTCATCAACGCCTGATCCGCATCGGCCAATACGCCGGCATGGAGCTGGAAATCATGCCAGCGCTGGGGGTGCACCTGCAGACGCGCCGGGGTACCGGCGTTGTTCAGGGCGGTGCACAGGCGGTGGCTGTCGTTGAGCAGGATCTCGTCGCCGCCAGCCTGGATCAGTACCGGGGGCAGGTCACTCAGATCACCATTGAGGGGTGAGCAGGGCGGGCGAGTCGGATCGTCTCCGCCATAGGCGCCAGCGGCACTGGCCAGCCAGGCGTGACTGAGCATGATGTCACGGTCAGTGTCGAACAGGTCGTTGAGGCTCAGGTCCACCCAGGGAGAGATCAGGATCGTGCTGCTGGGCAAGGCGATCTGTTTTGCTTTCAGGGCTTGCAGGGTAGCCAGGGCAAGGCCGCCGCCGGCGGAGTCACCGGCG
Organism: Alcanivorax sp.; assembly: GCF_051117345.1. Taxonomy (GTDB): domain Bacteria; phylum Pseudomonadota; class Gammaproteobacteria; order Pseudomonadales; family Alcanivoracaceae; genus Alcanivorax. The sequence continues at coordinate 23,526 of NZ_JBNPEC010000099.1, read as the reverse complement.
ATGACCAGGGTGGCCGGGTCCACGCCCTCTGCCAGCAGGGCTTGATACACTGCCACGGCATCTTCAATGGCGGCGGGGCAGGCATGCTCCGGTGCCAATCGGTAGTCGGGTACGACCACGCGGGCGTTGGCGAATCTTGCCAGGTGAGAGGTGATGGCCCGGTGGCTTTCCGGGCTGCCGGCTACATAGCCGCCGCCGTGCAGATAAAGCACGGTGCCCTGGGCATTCAGCGGCGCATAGTGGCGGCAGGGGACACTGCCCAGCGGAGCGTCGTGGCTGGGCACATCCCGGGCGACCAGGGTGGTCTTGGCCATGATGTCCATCCAGCGGCGCTGCGCCTTCACGCTGAAACGCGGGTTGGCCACCGGTTTGAACAACATGGCCAGGGACTGGCGCAACGCGCCGGCCAGCATTTGCTGGGTGCCGGATTGGGCCCGGCTGATTCGATCAACGAAGGAGGTCATAGTCACTCAGATCCAGGGTCCGTGTCTGGCGGCGGTAGTCGAAGGTGAAGCCGGGCCAGTTGTTGGTGTTCTTGCCACTTTCGGTTTTGTACCAGCTATGACAGCCCTTGTCCCAGACGGTATTGCTGATCTTGTCTTGCACCGTCTTGTTGAAATCGTCCTGAACCCGGTCGCGCACTTCCAGTGCCTTGATACTCTGTTCCTCCATCTCTGCCACACATTGCAGGATGTAGTGAATCTGGCTTTCCAGCATGTAGATGATGGAGTTGTGGCCCAGGTTGGTGTTGGGGCCGTAGAGCATGAACAGGTTGGGAAAGCCCCGAACGGTAATGCCCAGGTAAGCTTCGGCGCCATCTTTCCACACCGCGTTCAGGTCTGCCCCGTCACGGCCGGTAATGGTCATGGGGGTGAGGAAGTCGGTGGCCTTGAAGCCGGTGCCATAGATGACCACATCCACGTCGTGATGGGTGCCGGTGCTGTCGGTAAGGCCGCTCTGGTCCACCGAGCTGATGCCGTGGTTGATCACCTCCACATGGTCCTGTGCCAAGGCCGGGTAGTAATCGTTGGACATCAGAATGCGCTTGCAGCCCATGGGGTAATCCGGGGTCAGTTTCTCGCGCAGGGCGGGATCCTTGATCTGCTGCTTCAGGTGACGACGAAACAGCCACTCGTACACCTTCATGGCCTTCTGGAAAGTGGTAAAGCCCAGGGCCCGTGATTCGTTGGTGGCATAAATGCGTAGCCGGTCCAGGGTCTGGGTAATGGGTGCCTTGCTCAGTACCTGGTGTTCCAGTTTGCTGTAGGCGCGATCCGGTTTGGCAATCACATGGGCGGCGGAGCGCTGGAACAGTTTTACCTTGCCGGCCACCTTGGCCACTTCCGGCACGAACTGGATGGCGCTGGCGCCGGTGCCCACAACGGCCACGGTTTTGCCGGTCAGGTCCACGTCGTGGTCCCAGCGGGCGCTGTGGAAATGCGCACCAGCGAAATCCTCGATACCGGACAGCGGCGGGTAGGCGGGCTGGTTGAGCTGGCCGGTGGCGGTGATCAGTACCCGGGTAGTGAGGGTGTCACCGTTGGTCAGGGTTAATTCCCAGATGCCGTCTTCATCCTGGTAGCGGGCGTCGGCGACTTCCGTGTTGAAGCGGATATGCCGGTACAGGTCGTACTTGCGCGCGCAGTATTGCTGGTAGGAAAAGATTTCCTGCTGCGGCGCGAAGCGGCGGCTCCATGGGTAATGGCGCTCGAAGGAAAAGGAATACAGGTGCGAAGGCACATCGCAGGCGGCGCCCGGGTAGGTGTTGTCACGCCAGCAGCCACCCACGTCGTGGCCTTTCTCAATCATCAAAATATTCTCTTCGCCCTGGGCTTTCAGGCGAATGGCCATACCGAGTCCGCCGAAGCCGGCACCGATAATCACCACGTTGTGGGTTACTTGCATGGTAAACATCCCAGTAATCTTTTATTGATGGTTACTCTAACGGGACGGATACGTCTTGTTTATGGCATTCTGGGACAGAAAATTGTGGGAAACGGACATTTCATGGATGTACGTCGAGCCATCACCAGTGTGCGCCTGCAAGTGGCCTACGCCGCCGAGCAGGGTCTGGACGCGGAGGCCTGTCTGGCAGGCAGCGATATTGACCCGGCAATGCTGCACCGACCGGAGGCGACCATCGAGCGGGCCCAGGAGCGCCGGGTGGTGGAGAACCTCTGTGCGCAGCTGGATGACCCGGTCAGACATGGCCTGGCCATGGGGCAGCGTTATCACCTGAGCAGTTACGGGGTGTGGGGCTTTGCCCTGCTCAGCAGCCCTACCTTCCGGCAGGCGGTGGAGCTGGGGGTGCGCTATCTGGATCTGACCTTTGCCTTCCTGGATATCCGTCTTGAAGAAGAGCAGGGGGAGGCGGTGCTAATGCTGGATGACAGCGGGCTGCCGGAAACCATTCGCCCCTACCTGCTGGCACGGGATGCCAGCGCGGTGATGATGGTCCAGGAAGAATTGTTCGCCAGCCGTATTCCGCTGTCCTCCCTGGTGCTGCGCTTGCCCGAGCAGGACCCGGCGCCGTTTACCGCTATTTTCGGGCTGCCGCCTCGTTTCGATCAGTCGCACAACCAGGCTCGGTTTGTCGCGGGTCTGCTGGATATGCCCTTGCCCCAGGCCAACCCGGTCACCGCCCGACTCTGCGAAGAGCAGTGCCAGCAATTACTCGTGCAGCGCTACCGACAGGGAGGGGTGGCGTTGCAGGTACGCCGCCGTCTGCTCAGCCAGCCGGGCAGCTTTCCGGATATGGAGGCCATGGCATCGGAGCTGGGTGTCACCAGTCGCACCCTGCGTCGGCAGCTGCGCACTGAGGGCACCGGTTACCGGGAGCTGCTGGATGAGGTGCGACGGATGCTGGCGGAGCAGTGGTTAATCCTGGGCGGACTGGGCATGGAAGAGATCAGCGATCGACTGGGTTTCTCCGAGCTGTCCAACTTCAATCATGCCGTCCGCCGCTGGACCGGCCCGATGCCGCCCCGGTTTCGTCGCGAGCGTCAGGGGGGATGATTTTTGCCGCAGAGGTTTCTTGAATAGGCTGTAGGAGCGTCGCTCGCGGCGCGATCAACGAGGTTAGAATCGCGCCGCGAGCGACGCTCCTACAGCAAGGGTGGTGAGCGAAAGCAGGCTGCTATGCGCTCAGGCACTTCAAGGCATCGCTGGCAGGGTCATTTCGCCTTCCTTGTCGAAGGACAGGGGCAGGGGGACCCCGGCGACACGGGCCTTGCCCACCAATCGATACTGCAGCGGCTTGTCCTGTTGCTGCTGGATTTTCTGCAACTGTTTGAGGCTGCTCAGCAGGCTGGTGGTAATCGTGGTGGTCACCTGGGCATCGCCCATGGCGGGCAGGGTGACGCTGTCGCCAGTGAGGCCGCGGGCAAACTTTTCGCCGTTGATGAAGATTTCGTAGTCCAGGCTCTTCAGCGTCAGTTCCCGGTCATTGGGATTGCGCGCACGTAACGTGAGTCCCCATTCCTGTTCAAACAGGCTGATACTGTTAAGGGCAATGCCGGATACGCTGACTTCCGGTGCTTCCAGCGACCCCAGTCGTTGACAGCCCGCCAGCATGATGGCGGTGGTGACCAGCCATAGCGAAAGTACTTGTTTCATTCCCGAACTCCTTGGCATGGGCTCTGTTAGAGGCAAGCATAGCGGGAAAGTTGCATGAATGAAGGGGGGAGATGATTCGTCGCGAGGATCAACCGGGATAGGTGCATGCCGAACGGCCCGATCTCCCGCCACGCCACCGCGCCCCTGATGGGGCGCGCATGGCGCGGCATCCTTACCGGGCCGCCGGCATGGGTGCCAATACACATTGTGCATCAGCCCGTTGATAGTGGCGCGGGCGGACAGGGTATGGCAAGCGCCAAGTGTGGAAATTTTGTATCTGCTACCAGGGGAGTGGGTCGCCTCGCCAGTTAATAAAACTGCCGCTCTGTTCCGGTGTGGCCTGGTCCAGTTGCAGCGTCAATTGCTCGGCTACCCAGTCTGCCGAAAACAGCTTCTCTTCCGGTACCCGTGACTGAAAAGGGGCTGACAGTGGTGTATCGGTGGTGCCGGGGTGCAGCGCCAGTACAGTGAGATGAGGGGCCCGGCGGCGGGCCTCCACCGCAAAGGTGCGCATCATCTGATTCAGCGCCGCCTTGCTGCTGCGATAGCTGTACCAGCCGCCCAGATGGTTGTCGGTAATGCTGCCGACCCGGGCGGAGATGGCGGCGAAGGTTGCCGGCTGGCGGCGTAGTTGTGGCAGCAGGCTGCGGGCCAGCAGCATCGGGGCCCAGGCGTTCAGGCGGAAACTGTATTCCAGGCTCTCTAGCGACAGGTCTGCCAGGCGTTTTTCCGGTGACAGATTACGGCTGGTGTCGTGGAGCACGCCGGCACAGTGAACCACTCGCGAGAGATGGGCTGTGCGCGTTCTCACTTCTTCGGCAAGTGCAGTCGGCGCCCGGGGGGCGCTCAGATCCGCTGCCACCAGTGCCAACGGGCCATGCTGCGTTGCCAGTGCTGCCAGCGGTGAGTCGCCCGGATCGCGGCTGCTGGCGATAACCTGATCCCCTCGCGCCAGATGGAAGCGGGTGAGGGCCAGACCGATGCCTGAGCTGGCACCGGTAATCAGTACCGGATAGGGAAGCGATGGGGATGTCATAGGCGAAGAATCGCCGTTGATCGGACAAGTTAACGTGAAGAGCGGATCAGGTGTGACGATCACAACAGTCAAAGTCGCATGGCTATGGTAGATTGCCAAAAAACCATCGGGATTGGGGGAGCGCAATGCGCCAAGTAGTAGTGTTGCTGTTGATGCTGGTTGCCAGCCAGCTTCAGGGGGCCGAGCTGGATCAGGAGCTGGCGGACTTCAAGCGCGACGTACTGGAAGTCAATAAGCGTCTGCTACTGCTGGAGGAGGAACTGCTGTTTCCTGCCGATACCCAGGTGGGCATCTATGTGTCCCTGGATGTGGGCCATTACTTTCAGCCTGACAGCATTACTCTGGAGCTGGATGGCGAAGTGCTGGCCAGCCATCTTTACACCGAGCGGGAAATCCGGGCCCTGAAAAATGGTGCGGTGCAGCGATTGGCGCTGGCCAACGTGAAAAACGGTGAACACGAAATCACCGCCTTTGTGACTGGCATGGGGCCGGAAGATCGGGAAATTCGACGGGGTGTCACCGGGCAGTTTGAAAAGCGCCATGGCCGTCATTTCGTCCAGCTGCATATTGAGGATGACAAGGCCAAACAGCAGCCTCGTCTCCTGTTCCGTGACTGGCGCTGAGGCGAACATGCTGAAGTGGTCTGGCGTGGTGTTGTTGCTGATCAGCTCACTGGCCTGGGGGCGGTTGGACAAGCCGCATCAAGTGCAGGAGCTGGCCTATGGGGAAGTGGCGTACCTTTACCTGCAGGGGGATTATTTCGCTGCCCTGACCCGGGCGCAGATGGCTCTGGAGCGGGGTGAGGTGGATGTGCACCGGGCGGATCTGGAAGTGCTGCTGGGCGCCATGTACAGCGCCTACGGCATGCCGGAAGATGCCGAGCGGGTGTTCAGTGCATTGCTGGATCAGCAGGTCAGTGGCGAGGTGGCCCAGCGCGCCTGGATTCATCTGGCCGGGCTTTACTACCGACAGCAGAAATACCCCCGTGCGCTGGACACCCTGGAGCAGCAGGCCGGTACGCCGCCTGCGGATCTGCAAGAGGTTTACCACAGCCTGCGGGCACGGGTGCTGATGCGCCTGGGCCGCTATGAAGAGGCGGCGGAATCCCTGGATGCCTTTGCCGCCAATCACCCGCTTAATGCCTACCTGCGCTATAACCTGGCGATCAGCTGGATCAACGGCAAGCACCCTGGCCTGGGCCAGGAATGGTTGTGGGAACTGGCCAATCTGCCGCCCGGTGCGCCGGAGGTCAATGCGATCAAGGACAAGGCGATGCTGGCGCTGGCAATTTACATGCTGCGCAGCGATCAGGAGGACCGTGCTTTGCAGCTGCTGCGCGATGCCCGCCTGGAAGGGCCGTTCGCTGATGTCTCCCTGCTGCTTTACGCCCGCGCCCTGCTGATCGAGAACCAGCCGGCCCGGGCGTTGCCGGTGCTGCAACAACTGGACCGTAAATCGATCCAGCGTTCTACCGTGCAGGAAGCGCAGCTGGCGATCCCCTATCTGTACGAACAGATGGGCGACCAGCGTTCCGCTCGTCAGGCTTTCCAGACTGCGCTGGAACGCTTCGACGGGCTGGAGCAGTACCTGCTGGAGGTGGAGGCGCGCATTGCCAATGGTGACTGGTTTGCGGAAATGGTCGGTGAGCCACGCTGGTCCACGGCCATGGACCCGGTGCCGCCGTTTCTGCCGAAGCGGGTGAAGAGCTTTCCGACTTTCTACGAATGGTTTGCCACCACGGAATTCCAGCATGGCTGGCACAACTACCATGAGCTGATGCGGCAACGGAATCTGCTGACCCAATGGCAGAATACCTTGCCCGCCATGCAGACCATGCTGGCCGCCCATGAGCGTAAGCATCAGGAAGTCAGACCTCAGGCACAGGCCCTGCTGCGGGAATTGTCCCAGCAGGATTTCCAGGGGCGGCTCACCCGTTTGCAGCGTGATTATCAAACCGCTGTATCGGATCAAGATCCGTTGCCTTTTGCCACTGAGAAGGAGCAGCGTCTTTGGCAGGCTCAGCAGGAGGCCGAGCGAAAAACCCGGAGTTGGGGCAAGCGGAAACGGCCGGATATGACCGCCAAGCTGGATTTCTACAAGGGAATTCTGTTGTGGGAAATGCAGCAGGATATCGTGCCACGCCAGTGGCAACGCCAGCAGAAACTGAATGACATCAGCGCCATGCTGGATCAGACCCGTGAATTGCGTAGCCGGGTCATGGTGGCGAGTAACCGGGTCCAGCGGCTGGATTTTTTCCGCCAGGAACTGCCCGCCCTGGAGCAGGAGCTGGCCAGCTTGCAGCAGCGCGGTGAGCGGCTGATGCGGCGTCAGCAATATTCCCTGCAGGCGTCAGCGTTTGAGCAGGTCACGGTGACCCGCAAGCGGTTGAAGCGCTTCAGCGCGGCAGCCCATGAAGGGCTGGCGGATCTGTATAACAAGGCGTTGCGCAATAGCCGGGAGCCGGCGGCGAGCAGTGATTCAGCGCCTCTCGTAGAGTAACAAGGGACGCGGTTTTCTTCGCCTTGCCAGCCAGGCAGCAACGGCGATTTCTTGTGTCGAGAGCAACGATTTTGTGGGAGTCTTGTTCGCAAGTTAACGAGTTTTATCGCAAGGCATGACCATGGATGGATACGGGTTACTGTTACTGATGCCGGTGATGATGGTGCTGGCGGCACTGCCCAGTAGCAGTGTGGCGCTGGTGGTGGTGCGTTCTGCCCGGCTGGGTGTGGCGCAGGGCCTGTGGGTGGCCGCCGGTATTGTGGTGGCGGATCTGTTGTTCGCTGCGCTTGCCCTGTGGGGAATGAGCGAGCTGGCCCAGCAACTGGGTGGCTTGTTTGCCCTGGTCCGTATTGCCGCCGGGCTCTGGCTGGTGTGGTTCGGCATCAACCTGATCCGGCAACGCGGGGCTGCATTGCGAGTCGAACCGTTTGCCGGTGGTAGCAAGACCGTCAGTTTTCTCGCCGGCCTGGCGGTGACCCTGGGCGACATCAAGGCCATCGTTTTCTATGCCAGCCTGTTTCCCCTGTTTGTAGATATGCACTCGCCGGATGCGGCGCATCTTGTCGCGGTGCTGCTGATTACGGTTTTCAGTGTGGGCGGGGTTAAGGCAGTGTATGCATTACTGGCGCAACGGATGATCCGCCACAGCAACCCCCGTTTTCAGCAGCCCCTGAGCATCGCCGCCGGCGGCATCATGATTGGCGCCGGCACCTGGCTGGTCGCCCGCCCGTAGACACGTAGGGTGGATTAGCCGAAGGCGTAATCCATCTTCCCGGCAGGCGTAATCCACCGTTACTCCGGTGTTGTTAAATCGTCGGAATAAAAAACATTGCCGTTGCGGTCGATGATGATGGCCGAGGTATCCGCTAGCCGGTTGATCAGCGCCAGCCCTTTTTCGACTCCCAACACGAAGACACTGGTGGACAAGGCGTCCGCATCCAGGCTGTTGTCTGCAAGCACGGTGACGCTGGCCAGCCCATCAATGCTTTTGCCCGTTTGCGGGGACAGGATGTGATGAATGCGGCGTCCCTCCTGAATGAAGTAGCGCTGGTAGTCGCCGGAGGTGGACATGGCCAGGTTGGCGATGGGGAGGCGCATGGCGACTTTCTTCTGGTCGCGGGGGTGCTGGATGCCCACTTCCCAGGGGCGGCCGCGGTGGTCGCCGAGTACATAGCTGTCACCCCCGAGAGCCAGCCAGGCATGTTCAATGCCGGCGGCTTTCAGCAGTGCGATCCCCTGGTCGATGGCATAGCCTTTGGCGATCCCGCCAAGATCAATGCGGGTGCCTGATGTGCGAAATCGCACCTGGTTATCGGCGAGCAGTTCAATGCGGTCGGCACCGATATGTCGGGCGGCTATTTCCAGTTCCTGATCATGGGGCGCCTTGCCCTGTCGATAGTCGTAGAGATGTCCGGCGCTGGCAAAGGTGATGTCGAAGGCGCCGCCGGTGAGCTGATAGTAGTGCAGGGATTGTTCCAGCAACCGGTAGAACTCGGGGCTGATGGTTTGCGGTTTTTCATGGCCTTGCCGGTTGAGTCGGGCCAGCTCGCTGTCTTCCACCCAGGGCGACAGCAACCGGTTTAGCCGCGCCATTTCTGTTTCCAGTTGCTGGAACAGGGGGGTGGCATCTTCCTCGGACCACAGGGAGACGCTGGCGCGGGTGCCCATCACATCCCAGTCGTGTTGTTGCCAATCGGCATGCAGGGGTAGTGACAGTAGCAGTAACAGGCAGGAAAACAGGGCGCGAATTGGGCGAGGGTCCATGGGGGTATCCGGGAGCCAGTGTATGTGTGAGTGGCCATGCGCCATTTCACAAGGCTGACACCGTTGGAGCCTTGCAGACAAAGCTCCAACGGTTGCTGTCAGGTAATGGTACCACTGACAATGGGTTCGAAGGCGGTGAGCCGATCCATGGAAGTTGCATTGCCCAGGCTGTGGTTGGGGAAGCGGGCGCTGAAGTCGCCCTGCTCACCGTGTAGTGCCATATAGTTCAGCCACACGGTTTCTGCCAGCAGGTTCACGTTGTTGGCGGCCGGGGTGCCGGCGGTTTCTACCGAGGCATCCGGGCGCATCCAGCCCAGCTGCTGATGTTGTTCGGCGGTGCCACCGGCGGTACTGAGCGTGGGGCGACCATTGGGGTCGTAGACCAGGAAGAAGGATGCGGCGGTTGAGGAGTTGTCGCCAGTCCATTCGCCCTTGCCGCGCCCTTCGGCAGAGTCATCGATGCGTCCGTTGCTGGCCACGGAGCCATCGCTGAACACATAAATCATCAATGGCACTCCCTTGCGACGAGCGTACTCCAGGCAGGCGCCCATGCAACGGCCGGCACGGCGGTCGCGGATTTCGCCAGTGCCCCGTTCGCCAGTGTGATAATCAAAACCGCCCATGCTGATACAACCGGCACCGGCGTAGCCGTTGACCACCAGCTTCATTACCGAGGCGGTTTTTTCAAACTCCCGGTCGTTCAGTTCGGCGTCCGAGAAGATGCTTAGGATGTCCATGTCCTGGCTAATATCCAGGGTCGATGGATCGCCATAGCGGTCGGTAATGTCCGCGGCTTCCACATAACCGCAACGCAACAGGTTGCGCAGGTTGTCGCGGCGATTGGCATCGGTAAGGCCGCTGTCGATGCGGTCGATGCGTTTGTGGCTGATGCGGGCGATGGATTCCATTACCGACACGGCATCGGCCTGGTCGAGCAGGCCGACCAGTTTGCCGGTGTCTACCAGACCGGTCACATCGGAGCGTCGGTCTACCTTGGTGGGTCGGGCTGAGGCAATGATGGACGCATCCGGGGACATGGAGTTGCCGCCGGACATGGAACTGCGCGAGCCGATCAATGACAGCAATTCGCCGTCGGCACCGGCATTGAAAATGCCGTACATGGGGTTGTGTGGGTTGTTGGCAGTATCGTTTTCAGACCGTGCCGGAATGACGCAGCCATTCACATTGGCGGTGGCGTTTGGCGCCTTGTCGAGAATGCCAAGCAGGAAGGGGGAGTCGCTATGGAATGCCAGCCCCAGCTCGGTATTGATGGTGGTTGGGTCATTATTGGGCGCCAGGTTGCCTGGTAGCCCAAGCTTGGAATAGCCCGCACTGCTGAGAAGGTCCTGTTGTCCTCCTTCTCCACCCACCAGTACGTTGGAACCGGCGATATTGGCGCCACCGGCCAGATCAAAACAGATGAAGGGAATCTTGCCGGCCCCGGCGGCAGCGATACCACAGTCGGTTTTCATGCCTTCCAGATCACCGGACAGGGCAGCCATGGCGTCGCGCGGATTACTGAACAGACCGAACAGGCCGACACTGCCGAAGGCCGCCCCGCTGATCAGGCCACGCCCGAGCATATCCCGGCGGCTGATTGGCTTGCCGTGGCCCAGATTAAGCAGCGGCGCATCCGGATGCAGGGGCTGCCGACGTTTTTTGAGAAAGCTACGTTTCATCATTTTCCCCTTATTGAACCAGCATGGTGGCGCTGCCGAGCATTGCGGCACAGGCTGCCTTTGTCGCGGTGGCGGTGCGCTCCACGCAGTTACTGCTGCACTGGGTCAGGTTGGTATCGAATAACAACTGCTCCAGCTCCCCTTCCACATCGGCGCGGGACGGCTGGTCAGCCTGACCATTGCCGACCATGCGTTCGAACAGCGGGGAAATGACCCAGTCACGCCATTGCTGTTGGGTGATGGTGTCGGCGCCAGCGTTGTAGTTCAGTCCCACGAACAGAGGCGTGATGCTGGCATCATTGTTGCGCTCGGCTTCCACCAGGGCGTTGCAGTACTCGATGGACAGCTGCGCCACGCCGACCTGATGAGCAGTGAGGAAGGCTTCAATATTTTCCTCGCTGGGCAGTTGGGTACGCAGGCGCTGATAGGTGTCCGGTACGTCTCCGTAACCCTCCGGTACCCCGGTAAGCACACTCATGGTGGCGTTGATTTCGGCAAAGTTGCGTAGTCCCGCCAGCGGTTGTTCGCCGTATTCGTTCGGGGTCAACGGCAGGGGCTGCGGTTCGGTATGCACATGAGTATGGCTGCCCAGGCGGTCAAAGGTCAGGAAGAATTCATCGTTATCCTGGCCCTGTTCCACCGGCAGCAAGGTGCCCAGGCGGGACAGGGTTTCGCCCTGTTCACTGTAGCCGTCGCCGCCGATCTCTGTGTCCAGGGTGGCGAAGGCTTGTGCCACATCCGGCACCTGGCCATTGATGCCCAGACGCAGGCCGGCCAGGGGGACTTCCTCGCTGACGATGTCCTGCTCCAGGTTGATGAAGTAGGGCGCGGCAAACAGGTAGCTGAAGTTATCGAAGCGGGACACTTCGAACACGACATAGGCGCCGGGCTGGTCGATCAGATGACCGATGTAGAAGGGCAGGAAATAACGCTCGCCGACGCCGGCGTCGAAGTTGGTGCGAATCTGTTCTTCAGTGAGTGCCCGGTTGTGGATGGCGGCAAAACGGATTACCCCTTCCCAGGGGCGGTCACTGGACGCCTCGTTGCCCAGCACCAGGGCGAAGGTGTCGTCCCAGGTGTTGAGCAGGGCGGGGCTGACCGGATCGGTGGCGCCGTTGCGGGCACCATTGATATAGATCTGTCTGCCGTTGACCGGGTCGAAGGTCACTGCCACGTGCTGCAGGCTGGCTTGTAGCGGGTCGTCGGCGGTTTCCAGTGCCGGCTCACCGTTGCCATCGGTGGCTTCGCCGATCCGCTGGAATACCTGATAGTTACTGCCGCTCTGAGCCAGTGTCAGATTGCGCGCGTCCGGCCCGGCGGAGTAGCTGATGATATGGGCATCATCCTGGCCGGTGCTGGCGGGTACCAGCCAGGCCTCCAGGGTCAGTTCGCCGGTGGTACGGATCATGTCACTGAGCTTCTTGCTGGTGGCGGTGCTGCCCTGGGCCTTGCCGTTGTTGAGGCGAATGCCCCAGCCGCCTTCCCAGGTGACATCGCCGTTGTATTGCAGGTGAATGGCTGGATCCACCCCGGAGCTGTCGAAGGCGGTGAGGCCTTCTCCGGTCTTGAATTCATAGCGGGCGATGATGTTGCTCTCGTAACGGCCGCCGCCCGCGGCCAGGGTGCCATCGTCCACATTGAGTGATTTGCTCAGCACCAGATCGTTATCGGGGGCGGTAGGGACAATGGCGTTCGCCATGGCACGAATGGCATTTTCCATGGCCATGGCATCGCTGTCGCAGTCGTCGCTCCAGCAGTTGTGGCTATCTTCACCAAGACGCTCGACCAAGCGGCTCAATTCCGGGCGGTTCAGGTCGATCTTGCTGCGCACGGCGGTGTATGCCTCGTTCACATCATCTGCAGCCAGATAGGGGCCCTGGGGGGTGTTGGCATCACTCTGGTGGCAGTCGCTGCAATGGTCGTCCAGCAACGGGTAGACATGGGTCTGGAACAGGCTTGGGTCCTGGGGGAAATTTTTGCTGTTGCCGGGGTCCTTGAGTGGCGGTTCTTCCAGTTCCGTAGTGCCGCCACCGAGTCCCAGGCTTTCGCCCGCCCAGGCGCTGATCCAGGTGCTGATCTGATCGGCGCAGAACTGCGGGTCGGATTCCCAGCAGTTATGGCCGCCTGCCACTTTCTGCACCATCTGCGAGGAGGCAGGCTGGTTGAGGTCGATCAGCGGGTTGGCCGCTGCATAGGCCTGGTTGATATCACCTGTCTGCAGAAAGGCCGGCTGCTGATCGCGGTGACAGGCACCGCAGCGTTGCTCGCTGACCAGATTGTTCCAGATATAGATCTTGAAGGCGGAGACGTCGGCGTTGCGCGGTGCAGGGCCGTCATAGGTGACGTTGTTGTTGCCGCCACCACTGTTAACGTTCGGGGTGGTGTCGGAGCCGCTGCTGCTGCCGCCACAGCCGCTGATCAACGCGGCCAGGAGCGTACTGACAAGTGGTAAGTATCGCATCGCCTCAGTCCCCCATGCAGTAGGTGGCCGCATCGGCAAACAGTGTCTTCATGCGGTAGTTATCGTTTTTGAACTGGCTTGTCATGTCCTCAAGCTGAGAGGAGTCGGCACTGTCTGCGGGTTTGCGCAGGCACACCGCCTGAAACACCTTCTCCGCCTGGCAGGTGGCGAACACCTCGCTGTGGGCCAGTTCCCGGCCCAGGCTGGCGGCGCCGCTGCCACTGCCGTTCAGGTTCGGGTCCCAGCCCAGGTTGGCATTGGGGCCTTTGCGCCAGTAGTTGTCCCAGTCGTCGTCAGGGGTGATGTAGCCCCAGGGGAAGTTGTTGCTGTTGATCAGATATTTGCCTTGCACTCGGGTGCCGGTATCCGGATCGGCGCTGGTGTTGTAGACCATGCGACCGCCATCCCCTTCCTGGGGGCCTTCCCAGTCATAGTAGGCAAAGCCCTGCGCCAGCGGGTCCATGCCGCTGTGACAGCTGATGCAGTTGTTGCGGAAAATACGGCTGTCGCCGCCGGGACTGCGGCTGACATCCTGGCGAATACGGTCGGAGGGGCGAGTGGTGTCCTGTACCTGTTCCAGGTCACGACATAAATGGTTCATCAGGGTGAAGCGCAGCATGGCTCGGTTGGTGCCGGCATAGAAAAAGGCATTGGCAGCGGCACGGGTGGTCAACACACCGGCAACGGCCTGTGAGGGCGTGCCGTACTGGCTGGCCTGGCTGCTGGCGGAGAGCACATCCGCCAGGTTGGCATGCTGACTTTCCAGGTTGCGGTAATGGGCATTGCTGTCCGCAGAGGCTGCCGGGGTGACGTTGCCCACGTAAAGCAGGTCATCGTAGAGAATGCGCCGAAAGTCCAGATCGTCGCGAATCGAACCGATTACCGTGGCGGTGTAGTCATTCAATGGCGCGAACACATCCTGGGCTTCATTGGTCCACGGTGTGGCGAACTGCTTGAGAGTGACGTTATAGAACGCCGGGTGGTCCATGGCCAGTTCCGCCGCGTCACGGGGGCCGCTGGTGGCGTTGCCCTCAATCAGGTTGGCCATGGTCGTCAGTGTGGCGGCATCCGCCGGCACGCCCGTCAGACGATTATGAATGCGTTGTGCCTGGTCGCGACTGTTGGCCATGCCTGTCACAGGCAAGCTCAGAGCCAGCGCCACCAGAAAGATCCCCCGATAGCCTTTCATGGCTGTATCCTTTTTCTTTGTTACGCTGTCGTCCGCCTGCCATTGATTGGCAGTACGGATCGACCGTTTAACAGATTTCCCGTTTCCCGCAGGCATTGTCCATGACATTCTGCATCAGGCTCTGTGAATTGGGGCCCAGAAAATCAACAACAGATTCGCGATACTGACACAAACCAGAAAAAAACGGACGAACGGTGAAAATAATGAGGGTACCTGTCCTGCTGGGCCTGCTCATGGGGATGAGCGGCTGCGGTGGCATGGACGGGGGGGATCAGCAGAAAGACCCCACGGTAACCGATATCCCGGTGGCGTATGTGCAGCGTTCGCTGCCCCGGGATGACGACGGTGAGATTGTGGTTGAGTCTCTGGAAGAACCGGCAGCGTTTCAGGCCGGGGCCAGGCTGATGGTGCGCGACAGCGCTTCCTCCCGTGCTGTGGCCCGTGATGTCACCACGACGATTTTCGATTCCGGCCACGATGTTCGTGATCTCACCATGAGTTATGACGGCAGCCGCCTGTTGTTTTCTGCACGGGCGCCGGAAATTGCCGATGCGGATGAGGACGAGCAGCCCACCTGGAACCTGTGGGAATACGATTTTCAAACGGGCGGCGCGCGGCGGCTGATCAGCAGCGACCTGCGCGCAGAAGAAGGCCAGGATCGCTATCCGGCCTATTTGCCCGATGGCCGTATCGTCTTTGCCTCAACCCGCCAGCGCCAGGCCCGGGCCCGATTGCTGGACGAGGGGAAACCCCAGTTCACCCCTCTGGAAGAAGGCCGGGATACCTATGCTTTCGCCCTGCACGTGATGAGTGTTGACGGCGTGGAGATTGAGCAGATTACCTTCAATATGAGTCATGATGTGGCGCCGCTGGTGGGGCGCGACGGGCGGGTGGTATTCCTTCGTTGGGATAACAAGGATAATGAAAACCGCTTTGACCTGTACCGGGTTAACCCGGACGGAACCGGGCTGACGCCCCTTTATGGGGCCGACAGCCATGACGCCGGTAATGACCGCACTCGAGAATTCCTGCCCCTCTCACTCATGGGCGATGGGCGTCTGCTCACCGCTGCCCGTCTGCGCGAGGCCGGCGCCGGACAGATGCAGCCGTTGGCCATCGATATTGGCAACTTCGTGAATCGTGAGGGCCCACTGTTTGGCCGGGTTGGTAGTCAGGCAGAGCAGGCATTGCCTGGCCCTGCCAGTTCCCTGGGTGATGCCGTGGCGGCGGAAGGGCGCCTGGCGGATTTGGTGAGCATGGATGATGGCTCCGGTCGTTTTTTGATGGCCTGGTCTCCCTGTCGCTTGCTGGAAGGTCAAACCCTGCGGCCCTGCACCGACGAGTATCTGAGTCAGGGGCTGCCGGAAGCACCGCCTGCCTTCGGTCTGTGGATTCTGGACCCGGCCGAGGGCACCCAGCGGCCGGTGGTCACCCCGCAGGACAATCTCTGGGTGACAGAACTGGCAGTGGCAACGGCGCGGACCTTGCCATCGCAGGCTCTGGACAGTGAACGGGATGATGCCCTTGCTGAAGACAATCTGGCACGGCTGGATATTCGCAGTGTCTACGACATGGATAGCCGGTTCGTCAGTTTCAATAACCCCGGGCTTCCTGGTATCTCCACGCTTGAACAGTTCCGGGACCCCTCCCTGGTGGCTCCGCAAGAGCGGCAGGTGCGGTTTCTGCGTATTACCAAGGGCGTGCTGATCCCTGACGAGGATGTCCGGGATATCGCCGGCGCCCAGTTCGGGCGGTCGGCTAATTTCGGCATGCGTGAAATTGTCGGTTATGTGCCGGTAGAGCCGGACGGCTCGGTGCGTGCGCGGGTACCCGCTGACGCGCCGCTGGGCCTGCAATTGGTCGATGCCACGGGCAAGGCGGTGTACAGCCGGCATGGTGCCTGGATCAACCTGCGCCCGGGTGAAACCCTGCAGTGCCAGGGCTGCCACGCCAACAATTCGCCGTTGCCCCATGGCCGTACCGATGGCATGGCACCTTCGATCAATGCGGGTGCTCCCCTTACCGGGCAACCGTTCCCAAATACCCGCACTGATGTGGTCGGCTTTGCTGATGCCGGCGAAACCATGGCCCAGGCGCTCACTCGTCTCTATCCGGAGCGGGAAATCCCGGCCATTGATATGCGCGGCTTTGATGCCTGGAGTGATCCGGCACCGGCCGACGACCTGTTGCTGGCCTATGCGGACCTGCAGACCCTGGCGCCAGCCCCGGTGCCCTGTCAGCAGCAATGGCAGGCGGAATGCCGCACGGTGATTCATTATCAGGACCACATTCAGCCGCTTTGGGATCTGCCGCGCCAGGCGGACGTGGGCGGCAGCCTGCAGGATGTTACCTGCTCTTCTTGCCACAATCGTCGGGATGCCATGAATGCGTTGCAGGTACCGCCGGCGCAGTTGGAGCTCACTGGTGAGGCGTCTGCAGATCAGCCGTTACAGCCCACCAGCTACCGGGAACTGCTGTTCAATGACAACGAACTGGTGCTGGAAGACGGCGCCCTGGTAGACCGGCTGGAGATCGTCACTGACGGTGATGGCAACGTGGTTTACCAAACTGATGAAGACGGCGAGCTGATTCTGGATAACATGGGTAATCCTGTTCCGGTGACGGAAACCGTGCCGGTCTCGGCGCCCATCCGGGCTGGCCAGGCGCGCAATTCCGACGCATTCTTTGATACCTTTGCGCAGGGCGGTGCCCATGACAGCTGGCTGACGGTGGAAGAATTGCGGTTGCTGGCGGAATGGACCGATCTGGGGGCGCAGCTCTATAACGACCCGTTCCGAGTGCCCGAAAACTGATAAAGCGCCGAGTCTGTTTAACCTGACTGGTGTCGTTGGAGCCTTGCTCACAAGGCCAATGGCGTAAATGGCTTGCCATGAAAACAAGCCCGGAATCGACATGCCGGGCTTATTTGATGTCCGATTGAAAGGGGAGACGCACCCGTTGCGCCTTGTAGTTGTGTTGTTATCCATGCTGGTGCTGTTACCGGTAAAAGCGGTTTCCTCCGAACCGTCACCTCCCTTGCAAGTGAAGGTTGCGGAGCCCTACGTGGATATCCATACCGGGCCCGGTCGCGGTTACCCGGTTTTCCATGTGGTAGAGCGCCATGCGCCGCTGACCTTGCTGTTTCAGCGCGCCGGCTGGATTAAGGTGGAAACCGCCCGTGGACGCATCGGCTGGGTGCCTCGCAAGGCGTTACTGTCTACCCTGGACGGCAGCGGTGAGACACCGGAACTGCAGAATCTGGGCCATGAGGACTTTACCGGTGGGCACTGGCAGGCATCGGTACTGGCGGGAGAGCTTGAAGGCGTTACCTCGCTGGCGGTGGGGCTTGGCTACCGGTTCACGGAAAATCTCACTGCCGAGGCCATGTTCACCCAGGCGAGTGGCAATTTTTCCAATAACAAGCTGGTTGAACTCAACCTGCAGCATCAGCTGTTTCCCCGCTGGAGAGTCTCTCCTTATACGATGCTGGGAACCGGCCGTGCCAGTATTGAACCCCGGGCGACCCTGGTCCGCCCGGAAAACCGTGATGAGACTCTGGCTTTTGCCGGCGCCGGGCTGAAGGCCTACCTCGCTCGCGGATTTGTATTACGGGGTGAATACCGAAGTTATGTGCTGTTCACCGAAGAAAACGACAACCGGAATCTGGAAGAATGGAAACTCGGTTTCTCCCTGCTGTTCTGATCCTGCCGCTATTGCTCCCGGCAGGCGCAATAGCGGAAACGGCAGATGACACATCTGCGGTGCGTGACGCAGACGCTTCATCGGTACTGGACCCGCAAATCGAGCGGCGTCGTATCAAGGAAGCGGATATCGATAGCGAAAACTTCGAGGCCGGAGTCTACGCGGGCATTCTCTCTATTGAGGATTTCGGCGCCGAGCCAGTAGTCGGCGTGCGGCTGGATTATCACCTGTCCGAGGATGTGTTTTTCGAAGCCGTGCTGGGCCGTGCCGAGGCGGGGGAAACCAGTTTCGAAACGCTCAATGCGGGCGTACGTCTGCTCAATGATGATGAGCGTGAGTTTACTTATTATCAGGCGTCGGTGGGCTACAACCTGCTTCCCGGTGAGGCCTTTCTGTCCGGCGGACGAACGTTTAACAACGCCTTTTATTTGCTTGGCGGAGCCGGGATAACCGATTTCGCTGGCGACGAGCATTTCACTCTGGGTGTCGGTGTGGGTTACCGGCTGCTGGTCAATGATCTGATCGCCGTGCGGGTGGATATGAAAGACCATGTCTTCAATCTGGATGTGCTTGGCGAGGACAAGACCACACACAATCTGGAGCTGACCGCTGGCGTCAGTCTGTTTTTCTGAAAAAAAGAAATGGGGGAGCAACAATGAAAAGAACACTGACAATGATGATAGGCGCGTTGGCGTTGCTTTTTTTCAGCAATGCGTTTGCCGCTGAGGGTGAGCCAGCTCCGGACTTTACACTCAAGACACTGGATGGCAGCAATCTGAAACTCAGCGAACAGCGTGGAACCGTGGTCCTGCTGAATTTCTGGGCTTCCTGGTGTGGACCCTGCCGTACGGAAATGCCGTTGCTGGATGATCTTTATCAGGAGTATCGCGACTACGGCTTCACCGTGCTGGGAGTCAATCTGGATGAACATCGCGACCAGGCGGATCGCCTGCTGGACAAGATTCCGGTGACCTTCCCGGTGTTGTTTGATCCGCAGAACAGCACCAGTGAAACCTATGGCGTGGATGCTATGCCCACCACTGTGCTGATTGACCGCAATGGTGTGGTCCGTCATCACCATCGTGGTTACAGGGACGGCTACATGGATAAATACGAAGACCAGGTGAAGGCGCTGGTGCTGGAATGAATAGAGCGGGAATGATGCGCCTCTCCGGTCTTGTGCTATTGCTGGCGTTTACTGCCAGCGGTTGCGCCGTCAAGCCGTGGCTAAAGCCCTATGAGCGTGCCCGCCTGGCGGACCCGGTCATGAACGTGTCGGCACATCCAGTGGCGGAAAGCTACATGGGCCATGTGCATCAGGCGCGCGAAAGCATGCGCGGGGCGGAAGGCAGTGCCGGTGGAGGCTGTGGATGCAACTGATGCGTACGCTGCTGGTGGTCGTGCTGGTTTTTTCAAGCACGTTGCTGCAGGCCTCGGTATTGCCGGAGGACCGGCTTGATGTGTTGTACCACCAGTACGAAGGTGGCGGTATGAAAATCAATGGTCCGTCCGTGCTGGTAAGAAAGTCCGTGGCCGACAAGGTGGCAGTGCATGCCAATTATTACGTGGATGAAGTCTCCGCGGCGTCCATTGATGTGCTGGTCAGTGCCAGTCCTTACTCTGAAGAGCGCACCGAGAAAAGTGTTGGCGTGGATTACCTGCATGGCAAGGCCATCTATTCGTTGAGTTACGCCAACAGCGAAGAAAATGATTTCGAGGCGAACTCGGTACATTTTGACATGAGTCAGGATTTCTTTGGCGATCTGACAACCCTGAGCTTTGGTTATTCGAAAGGCTGGGATGAAGTGTTTCGTAGTGACGATAACACCTTCGCCGAAGAAGCCGATCGGCAGCATTTTCGTATCAATCTGTCGCAGATCCTTACCCGCAACCTTAGGGCCAGTCTGGGTCATGAGCTGATCACCGATGAAGGCTATCTGAACAATCCCTACCGTTCCGTGCGTTATCTGACATCGGGTGGCAATTACAGCTTTGAACCGGAGCGATATCCAGAGACCCGCACCAGTGAAGCCACCTCGCTGCGGCTGTCCTACTACTTACCCTGGCGGGCCGGCCTGCATGGCGAGTACCGGCTGTATAACGACTCCTGGGGTATTGATGCCAGTAGCTGGCAATTGAAGTTGATACAGCCGCTGGGAGGAAAGTGGACTCTGGAAGGGCGTTATCGGGCCTATCAGCAAGACCAGGCGGATTTCTATGCCGACCTGTTTCCATTCCAGAATGCCCAGAATTTCCTGGCCAGAGACAAGGAGCTCAGCGAATTCAGCTCTACGGTGGTGGGGGTAGGGATTGGTTTCGAATTCAGCAAGCCGAACTGGCAAACCTTCGACCGGGCAGGGCTGAATCTGTGGGTGGATCGCTTCAGCTTTGACTACGAGAATTTCCGCGACATCCGCGTCGACACCACCCCGGGCACCGAACCGTTGTACAGCTTCGATGCCACGGTAACGCGGCTGCTGTTTACGTTGTGGTATTAACCAGGCGCTATGCTCGATTCGCCATGCGAGCATGGTGCCTGCAGGGTGTGATTCCGGCGCTGTGGGCTACAGCGAATCGGTCAACAAAATCCCGAAGCTGAAACGGTTTTCGTAATCGTCGTAGTTGATCAGCGAATCCCCGTAGCCACTGAACACCTGAACCAGACCCTTGAAACGCTTACTGAGCGGGAAGGAATAGTTGATGCGGCCGGCGCCCTTGTTGTCGGAGCGCAGGTTGTTGCGCACCATCAGTTCGAGTACGTGGTTACGGAACGGGTAGGCCACTTCCAGTTCGAAATTGCCCATGAACTTTTCAATGTCCGGGTTATCGTCACCGGAAGTATCCAGCGGATCGTCTTTCTCTTCTTCGGGAATCCGGTACCAGGGTTTCACGGACCAGTAGTAGTCGCCGGTCTTGAAGACGTAATTCATGAACACCCGGTTCCAGCTTCGCGACACCGGTACATCGCGGCCATTGGACTGGTGGTTGAAGCCTGCCACCAGCAGCTCGGAATCCAGTGGGCCGATCTGCCAGTCCACCGGTTTGGAAATGAAGATTTCCGGCTCGTAGTTGGTTTCCCGAAACGGCGCGGAGATCTCGCTGTTGTAGGCCTGCCAGAAAAAGGTGCCGGTGAAAGCCATCCACAAGGTCACATCATCGACGATGTTTTCCTTCAGCGGTGCCTTGAGTGAGAGCTGGAACTTCACCTCGTTGGGCTGCAGGTCCCGGTCATCCTTGTCGGGGTCATTCCATTGGCGGTTGGACCAGTAGCTGTACGGCAGCAGGTAATTGCGGCGGTGCGGGGTAATCACAAAGGGGTTGCCGCGGGTGGTGTTTTCCAGCGCCAGGCGGGCGCGCAAGGCATCCTCGTTGGTGCGCTCCCCGGGTAGCTCTTCGCCGTTCTGGCACCAGCCGCGCAGTTCTTTCAGGGTGACCTGCTCATTGGCGGTCTGAGCACTTCGCAACAGGCAATCGTTCTGCTGCTGGGTCTTGCTCATGGTCTCCGGAGATTCATCGGGCACCGGGTCGTTATCGCCGTCGGAGGCCTGGGCTTCTTCCTCTTTCTCTCGTTCGGATGCTTGCGGGTTTTCTTCGGCGTGGAGGGTGGCGGCACAGAGAGAGGCACTGATCAGTGTCAGGGCCAGCGCCAGGGACTTGTACATGCAGTGATCCTTTTACGTTGCCGGTATTTCCGTCTGGCACGGCCAGCATCCGTTTACAGGTTGCTGACTTCCTCGTTGCTCATTGAGCGAGCCTGATCCTCCAGCATGACAGGAATACCATCACGGACCGGATAGGCCAGACCGCTGGCCTTGCACTTGAGTTCGCAGGTCTTGTCGTCATAGATCAGCGGTGCCTTGCTGACCGGGCAAACCAGGATGTCGAGCAGGTTGGTATCAATCATTGGCGGGTTCCTAAGCAGTCATTCACCAGTCTTTGGCGAGTATACCCAATGTCCACGGCAGGGGAGAGGATACCGCCGCAACTCCGGCCTGTTTTTACGAAAAACCTGTTAAAACAGTTAACTAGAGAGGCAAACGGTAGTTTCAAACGCTTGTTTGACTCGCGGGTCACAAATAGGGCTGGAGCGGCCCCGGAGGGCTGCCCTAAGATTACCATCCACATTACCGGCGAGCCCCCGGCCCGCCTGACTGACATCGATTATTTAGGGAGATTTGAGATGCCGGATTACAAGGCTCCCCTGCGCGATATGCGCTTTGTGCTGAATGAAGTCCTGGACCTGGATGCTCACTATGAAGGGCTGGGTCTGGAAGAGATCAACAGCGAGCTGCTTGGTGCCATTCTTGAGGAAGGTGCCAAGTTTGCTGAAAACGAGCTGTCCCCACTCAACCGTAGCGGTGATGAGGAAGGCTGTGGTTTCGACAATGGCGAAGTCACCACTCCGAAGGGCTTCAAGGAAGCCTATGCCCAGTACATTGAAGGCGGCTGGCCGGCACTGAGCGGTGATGCGGAATTCGGCGGCCAGGGCCTGCCCAACAGTGCGGGCATCGCCATGAGCGAAATGGTCGGTTCTGCCAACTGGTCCTGGGGCATGTACCCGGGTCTGTCCCATGGTGCTGTCTGCACCGTGGAAGAACACGGCACCGACGAGCAGAAGCAGGCCTACCTGCCGAAACTGATCAGCGGCGAGTGGACCGGCACCATGTGCCTGACCGAGCCCGCCTGCGGTTCCGACCTGGGTATCCTGAAAAGCAAGGCCGAGCCCAACGCGGACGGTTCCTACAGCATCACCGGTACCAAGATCTTCATCTCTGCCGGTGAACACGACATGGCCGAGAACATCGTCCACATCGTTCTCGCCCGTCTGCCCGGCGCGCCGAAAGGCACCAAGGGTATCTCCCTGTTTATCGTGCCCAAGTTCCTCACCGACGGTAATGGCGGTATCGGCGAGCGCAACGCGGTGAGCTGTGGTTCCATCGAGCACAAGATGGGTATCAAGGCCTCTGCCACCTGCGTGATGAACTTCGACGGTGCCACCGGTTACCTGATCGGCCCGGAGAACAAGGGCTTGAACTGCATGTTCACCTTCATGAACACTGCCCGTTTGGGTACCGCTATCCAGGGTGTCGCCCACGCTGAAGTGGCGTTGCAAGGTGGACTGAGCTACGCCAAAGAACGTCTGGCCATGCGCAGCCTGTCCGGTCCGAAGAACCCGGACGGGCCGGCTGACCCGATCATCGTACACCCGGACGTGCGCCGCATGCTGCTGACCAGCAAATCCTTCGCTGAAGGTGGCCGGGCGCTGGTATACCTGTGCTCGCAACTGGGTGACAAGGTGAAGCTGGCGGGCAGTGAAGAAGAGCGCAAGGAGGCCGATCAGCTGATGGCCTTCCTGACCCCGATCGCCAAGGCGTTCCTCACCGAAGCCGGTCTGGAATCCGCCAACCACGGTGTGCAGATCTACGGTGGCCACGGCTTTATCCGTGAGTGGGGCATGGAGCAGAACGTCCGTGACGCGCGTATCTCCACTCTGTATGAAGGAACCACCGGTATTCAGGCGCTGGACCTGCTGGGCCGTAAGGTGCTGCCGACCCAGGGCGCATACCTGAGGGCCTTCACC
>NZ_JBNPEC010000104.1:0-7516 GCF_051117345.1 Alcanivorax sp. | reverse complement strand
GGGATGAAGAACGGCTGCCATCGCTACCGCTGCTATCCCGATCAGGGGTTGTCGCCAGGGCCGCGACCAGTACCGACCTCGGCGCTGGCCGGGGGAAAGGTGCTGGATTGGCATTCCCTAGAGTCACTGGACCGGGACAGCTGGCGTTTTGGCTATCAGTTCGATCTGTTTCTGGAGGTGGTGGGTAGCGCCATCCTGGAGGAGCAAGCAAACCCGCAGTGAGCCACGGTAAAGCAGGCTGAGGTGGCCTTTCCGCATCAGGCGCGCTGCGTGATGGTCTGGGACACCGAGCCAGCCAAGTCCTCAATAAACTCTCGCCAACATTCAATCACTGGATAACGACCCTGATCTTCCAGCACATGAAACCGGGCGCCGGGGATGGCCTGTGCCATCAGCCGGGCCGGCTCCAGTTGCACGCTGCGATCCAGGGCGCCGTGCCAGACCAGGGTGGGAATCGTGATGTCAGCCAGCTCAAATCCCCAGGGTCGCAGTACCCGCAAATAGTCATCAATGATCACCCTGGCGCCCTGAAACCAGCGCTGCCGTAATTGTGGCAGGGTGATTGCCTGCACCGCCGGGTCGTTGATCAGGCTGGCGTCTTTGTCATCCAGCACCCGAGAGAAAAAGGAGAAGAATTTTTCCGGTGAACGGTTCACGCCGCGCAGGGCCAGTTTGCCCAGGGAAATAAAGAGACGGGGATCGCGGTCCACCATTTTCAGCAGCCGGTTATGCATCGGGTCCAGTTGCCCGGCCTGCATGTATTGCCAGGGTACGATGCTGCCAATGACGCCGACCCGCTCGAACAGTGACGGATACGTGGCCGCGGCGGCTAGTGCGTAGGGCCCGCCGAAACAATAGCCGGCCAGAATCGGGTCTTGCAGATTCAGCCGTTCGCAGAAGTAGCGCAGGTCTGCGGCGAAGTCCACGAAATTGCCGTCCGGGCAGGGGGTGGAGATGCCAAAGCCGGGGCGCACCACCACCAGTACTCGCAAACCCTGCGAGACATACCATTGATGGTGAGGTTCATGGCAGGGCAGGTTGCCCGCCTGGTTTTCCATTACCAGCAGGGGCTTGCCTTCCGGGCAGCCGTACTCGAACCAGCTCAGTACCCGATTGTCGGGCAGCACCATAAAGCGCTCTTCGCGACCATCATGAGTGGCGAGCGTCGGGGTTGCCAGCAACGCATGACTCATGGCCCGGCTGACCAGGGCGACCTGGCTGCTGATGCCGGTTTTGCCCATGATCGATTTGAGTTGGGTGCGAGCGGTATGCACGCTGACAGAGAGCAGTTCGGCACTCTGACCGAGGTTGCCGACCTTACAAAGCAGATGCAGCAAACGGGCTTCTGCGGGAGAGATGCCGAACAGGTCCGCCAGTGACTGGATCGATGGCGCGGCGACGCTCCGGTCGGCAAAGACCCAGACCACGGTGGTAATGCGTGACACTTCATCCGGGGCATCCGAGCGGAATACCGGCATGCACAGTAGCACCAGTTTTTCCTGTTCAGAGTGCAACAGCTGGCTGTCACGGCCCCGTTGCAGGCGTACTACTTGCTGCAGTTGTTGCTTGAGTTTGGGGTCGCTGAGCATCAGTGCGCCGCCATCGGCCATGCGTAGCGGGCCCGAGGTCATGATGCGGTCCGCTGCCGAGTTGTGTTTTACCACATGTAGCTGGTTATCCAGCATCAGCATGGGCCAGGGCAGACGGTTGGTCATGTCATTGAGCAGGTGATTCTGGTCTTCCTGGGAGTGCATGTGATTGCTGCTGCGCACGGCCCGATCCAGGTGCGCAAGCAGGGATTCCATGCTGACCAGATCCTGCTGTTCCTGCTGACACCAGTCCACCATGGGTTCCAGCAGTTCGCCCCAATCCCCTGGTGACAGAGCGGTTTCGTAGATGCGACCGATCAGTGCATCCCATTGTTTTTGTTCGACATCCATGTGAACTCCCCAGTTATCCCTCTTTATTACCTTAGCAAATTTTCAGAGCCTGGCTGTAACGGTTACGTTAAGCGGGACGGGAACGGGATGAAGGGGGCATGGCGATGCCCAGGAAACGCTGGAGGGAGGGGGTTAAGTCGGTAGTGCGCCGCACCCCGGCCGGTAAGGTGTCGGGGGTGGGCGCGATGGAGCCTGTTACTGCGAGGAAGCGAGGGATTGCATCAACCCGGGGTAGATGGCATCGGCGGCCTTGATGGCATCCTGGAAGTTGCCATTGTTTGCATGGACGGCTTTCAGGTAGCGGGCCATGTCATCCAGGTTACGGAAAGACTGATCGGACGTCTCGCGGATGTACTCCATGCCGCCGGAAGCACTGATGGCGGCAGAGTGACCGACTTTTTTGCCAACCTTGGAGCCCAGGAAACCACCAACGAAAGGCACGTTATCCAGTGCTTTCTGCGCCGCATAGGCGCCGGCGGCAGAACCGATGGCACTGCCCATTTTGGCATTGATGGCCTTGTCGACCCACTCTGCCAGCACCCCGTCGCTGGTCCAAGGGTTCATGTATTCACCACTATTGTCCGGAATCAGCAAAGCGGCAACGTTATCCTGAGGGGAGGTGCGGGGCGTGCTGGCGAGGCTGGAGGCCGGTGCGGACTGCTGGGCGCTGCTGCGGATCATGGCGGCAATCAGGTCACTGGACAGCCCGCTCTTGCGCAGGCGACGGATTTCCTCGTCACTGAACAATTTATAGGGGCCCTGTGTTTCCACCTGGGCAGCCAGGATCGACTGGCTGGTGCCACGCTTGGCGGCGTCCACAAGATCGATTACCCGCTGGCCATCAGGGCCAACAAACCACAGCGCATCCTCTTCAGACAGGAAAGCCAGGTAGCCCGGGAACAGGGACACGTTTTCCTGGTGCCAGCCCAGGGTGTCACGATGCGGCGTGTGGCTGGCCAGATTGCCGAGAATGTCACCGGCAAACAGGCTGCGGGGATTATCGATCAGCCACTTACGCTGCTCGAGTATGTCTTTTCCTGCGACTTCCTGATCATACTTTTGCTTTTCCGCAGCAACCCATTGTTCGAGTGCTTGTCGATGGCGAGCCATCATGTCGTTGGTCAGTGCCTGGGAAGCAATGGCCGGGTCTTTTTTCCCAACGAAAAGTGCGGACGGAGAATAGACTGAGATATAGCTGCGTATGCTGCCATTGGTCTGGGAGGCGAAGAGGGTTTCGCCTCCCGCCTCCACGGTGAGCTCGCTGTCAAATTGCAGATCAGAACTGCTCGGCAGTGTGAACAGCGAGGCGATATACATCAGGAAATGGCCCCAGTTCATTTTGACCTTGGAGTTCTCCATATGCACTGACAGGTACGGAGACTGACTTGCTGGTGCGTCGGCGGACAACCCTTGTGCCTGAGACGTTATTGAGCTCTCGATGGCAGTGGCTATTTTCTCCCATTCGGGATTATTTTTGGCCATTTGGGGGTTGCCGGTCACAGTGGGAGGCTCAACCTGAAACGCGACAGGCAATGGGGTGCTATCCATTTCGGCAGGCGTTTCTCCCTCTGCCGGCACATAGCGATAGCTCATACAACCACTGACAAACAGCACGGTGGTCATGATCAGAGCGAAGCGGTAAACGGATAAAATTGACATGGTAGGCTCCTGATCAGCGTGCCGAATTAGCCACAGCGGTTTGCAGGCCCGGGTAGATCTTGTCGGCGGCCTTGATTACGTCCACAAAGTTGCTCTTGGTGCTGTGGGTGGTGGCCAGCCATTGCGCCATGTCACTCATGGAGTTAAAGGAAATGTCCGAGCTGTTGCGGATGAAATCCCAGCCACCTGAGGCTTCCAACGCGGTGTTGCCGCCCACGGCCTTGCCGGCCTTGGAGCCCAGGAAACCGCCGAGCATGCCGCCGAAGGGGACGTTTTCCAGTACCTTGTTGGCGGCATAGGCGCCGGCAACGCCACCCACGGCTGACCCGGTGGCCTTGCCCATGGAGACATTGATGGCCTTGTTGACCCATTCGGCGGTAACACCATCGCTGGTATAGGGGGACAGGTACTTGCCGCTGTTGTTCTTGAGCGCAAGGGCATCGATTTTTTGCTGCTGGATGGCCGCCTGCTGCTCTGCGGTTTGTTCACGACGTTCCAGAACGACTTCACGAGTGCCGGCGTTGCCCGGGGACATGATACTCAGGCGGGCGAAGGTGCCCGGTTCGCCACGCATACTGGCTACCAGGTCGTTGACTGACCGTCCCGATATGGCGGTCATCTCGCCGTTTTTATCTTCGCCGATGGCGACAATCAGGTCCCCGGCCTGCAGTTGGCCGCTTTCCTGTGCTGCGCTTAGTGGCAGCAGCTCGGTAATGCGCAGGAAATGCTTGTCTTCGGTCTGCAGCCATCGGATACCGAGCAGGCCCTTGCCCAGCGGTTCACCGGTGGGTGTCTGGTCGCCAGCAGCCAGAGCGGTGGAATCCAGCTGGGCCCAGACGTGTTGGCCGTTGTTGCTGTAATCGACACAGCGCCAGGCTCCTTCGCCGTGCTGCGACTGCACCTGGAAATTGCCCGGCGCGACAAGAGTGGAATGGTAGACCATTTTGCCGGATTGCACTTCGGCCTTTACGCAGGCGGTTTGGCCGGTTTTGCTCGCCTGAAGCACCTGTGCCTGATAGGCGCTGGTATCGGTAGAGGTGGTCACCTGACCGTTAACAGTGGTTTGCGCGGTGCTGTTTTGTATGGCCAGTCCCTGGACCAGGGCATTGTGGCTGGTGTTGTGATGACTGGAGGCGCAGGCGCCCAGCACTGCAGAAGCAAGCACGACCGCCCCCAAGCGGGTGCAGGCAAAAATACGTTCCATGATGATTCTCTCCTGATAATGTCTGTCCAGGCGGGCGGTCGTTCCCGTGACGCCCGCGGACAGGAAAAGGGTTAGCGGTAAAGCACGTTGTCCTGGGTGGCCTTGCTCATTTCAAAGCCATCACCCCACACCAATGTGCCCAGTTCCATGTCCACCATTTCGAAGGAAATGTAGTGGTAGCGCTGACGCATCTGGCTCTGGCGGTCGATGGCATCCTGGGAGGTGATAGTGGCAAACATCTGGTAGTCGACACCGGCAGTGGCCTGGGTCTTGCGGATGGTGCCGCCGTCTACCAGCCCTTCGCGTTTGATTTCACGCTCTTTCTGAATGGCGGCCAGGTTCTGACGATTGACGAACACCATGCGGCCGTTGGCGGCACGAGTGAGTTCGATCTGAAGACGCTTGGCCAGCATGTTGAGATTGATTACCGAGGTGCTTTCGTTCTTGAAGCCTTCCATGTCGATCAATACTCGCGGCGGCGTGGCGCGGTTGGATACCATCGGGTTGGACAGCAAGCTGCGCATCATCTTGTCGGTCATGGCGACCACGTCCTGGGATTCGATGCCAACCCCTTGAACCCGCCCGGCACTGCCCACGTCCTGGTAGACGGTGGATTGCCCGGCGGCGTTATCGACGCGGGATGGCGCGCAGGCGCTGATCAGCACAGCGGCACCGAGGATGGCGATGGGTTTGAAAGCGTTCATGGTGTTCCCCTCATGGAATTCGTGGATAGATACGGTGCTTACTGGCTCATCTGGGCCATGGTATGCAGAGCAATTTCCTTGCCGGTGGCGCTCATGGGCTGTGGGCGATCGCGCTTTTCGAAGCCGCTGCCGGACACCACCCAGGCGTGCTGGTCTTCACTGCCCGGCGGTTTGCCATCGGTGTTGAAAACCGCGAGCACGCTGGCATCTTTCACGGACAGCACGCGCACCTGGTACAGGCCATCGCGGTCAAAGTCGCTGCCTACCACCAGTTCCAGTACGTAATCCGCTTGTTGGGACAGGGCGCGCATCTGCAGTCGCAATTGATCCGGGGAGGCGCGTTCGAAGGTGCCGTCTTCCAGGGCGTTATCGGTGATGCGCTGTGCCATGGCTTGATCAATGACGGTGGCGCCGCCTTGCTTGAAGGCGCTGATAAGTCCGCCCTGTAAACCCATGGCAATGGCGTTGCGATCGCTGGTGCGTAGCCCACCGCGGCGTTCCTGTTCCATTGTCAGTGAGGCGCGGCCTTTTTCTTCACGGGCATCCTTACCGGTGACGCTCAGCTCGCCCTTGGCATTCAGACTGCCGCGATAATGGCTGTACCAGTCGCTGACGCGGCTGGGGAATTCACGATTCCAGAATACCGCAATACGCGGTTTGCCCTGATCGGGAAAGGCCTGACGAAAACGGCGGATGACGTCCTGCTCAGGTGGGCGCTTAGACGGATCACGGAGGCTTTCCGCGTAGGCTTCCTCGCTCATGGGAACCTGTGCCGGTGCCATCATCTCGGTGGCAGGGTGGTCCTGTTGAGCAAGACTCTGGCTGCTGACCAGCCAGGCGAAGGGCAAGGCGAGAGCGACGAAAGTCTTCATTTTGCCTGCCTCACTTCCACCCGGTATTTCAGTTGCGCGGTGGTGGTGGATTTTTCCAGATAGACACTGGTGGAGTTGGCCGGTACCACCACTCGCTGCCAGCGCGGTTCCACGTCGGTGGGAATGTCGGACTGATCAAAGAACTGGGTACGAGCTTCGAGGATGCCGTTGTAATCCGTGTGGTTACGCAGGACGACAAAGACTTCCGACGTGTTAGCCGGTGTGCGGCGAATGCCATGTTGTTCGGCGGTAAAGCGGAACACCTTGTGAGGACCGGGAATGCCGCCACTAAAATTACGATTCAGGTCGTAATCGGTGAATGTGACGCTGTTGTAGGTAGTCGGCGCCGTGCGTTGTTCATGCTCCAGCTTGCTGCTGCTCTGGCAGCCGACCAGCAAGGAACCGGCCAGCAGACCGGCGACAAGGGCGAATTTCGCGTGCATGGGGTTCTCCTTAACGTGAGTTAGCGGGCACTGGCGAAAATAACGCCGTTGCCATTCTTGTCGAAGAAAATGCGGGCGGGTTTACTGCCCGGCGGCTGGGTGATGCCGGCCTTGTTAGTGAAGGTGATCTTGGCGTTTCGGGTGTCCGGGGAAAGCCGGGCGCTGCCCAGATGCAGAGTGTCGGGCAGGCTGCTCCAGTAACGAGTGTCAGCCCGCGTCTTGGCTCGAGCAGACATGCCCTGGGCGGCTACACCAATGGCGGTAATGGTGTTGAAGCCAGCGGCAATACCGCCCCCTGCACCGGCGGCGAAGCCGGTGATCAGGCTGTTGTCGCTGAGGCTGGTCATGGCGTCGCCCACGTTGCCGGTGGTCTGCTTGAACTGCACCTTGCCTTCGATGATGCGATCTACCGCCCGGCCGCCTCGGGTGGACGCCTGGAAGAACACGTCTTCCGCCGGGTAGAGGTTCTGATTGAGATCCTCACCGGCAATCTTTGCGCGGTTCTCGGTAAAGCCCTTGCCGCGACGGTAGACCAGCTCATAGTGACCGACGCCATCGGCCAGCTTGCGGGGAGAGGTGCCGGTTTCTGCCACGATCAGGGTGTTGTACTGTCACCGGGGACCGGGCCGTCGGGGCGGAACTGACGGTATTCCTCGAAATGCTCACCGGCGAGACGCTCGTTGCCATCCAGTCG
>NZ_JBNPEC010000056.1:0-7544 GCF_051117345.1 Alcanivorax sp. | reverse complement strand
TGCTGCAGCCGGGAGGCGATCACACCGGTAATTGCCGCCGGAATCACGGTCACCACACCGAAGACCAGCATCACCAAGGCGCCGGCCAATGCGCTGCCGGCAGTAACGGCAAGGGCCAGGGCGGTATAAATCAGGCCACAGGGCAGCAGGCCCCATAATCCGCCCAGCGCCAGCGCTTTCAGCGGGCGATCTACCGGGAGTAGCCGCCGGGTCAGGGGCTGTAATCGGCGCCACAGCCCCGCCCCGATGCCTTCCAGTTTTTTCAGCCACACGCCTTGCCCGAGCAGATAGCCACTGAGCAGCAGCATCAGAACGCCGGACAGACTCAGCCCAATGGCCATGGAGGGGCCAGGGAGCCAATCCAGCAACACTTTTCCCAGCATCCCTGCCAGGCTGCCAAGCACCATATAGGTTGTCACCCTGCCGATGCCGAAGAGTAGCTGCCATCCCCACAGGGACTTGCCCTGGCGGCGCGATTCCGGAATCGAGAAGGTGAGCGCGCTGCTGATACCACCGCACATGCCGATACAATGAACGCTGCCGGCAGACGCTAGCAGAACCGCACTGGCAAGCAGCGTCAGCAGGGATTCCGGGCTCTCCGACATCATGAGTCTCGCGGACCTGAGTGATCGGTAGCCTCTTTGCTTGTGTCAGGGCGGCCTTTGCGCTGTTCGCGATCTTCGAACACCACCCGCCAGGAGGCATTGTCCAGATCATCAAACTGATCCTTGCGCAGGGCCCAGAACAGGGCCCAGACCGCCCCGGCCAGGAACAGCAATGCCAGTGGAATCAGGAGGAGAACGATTTCCATCGGGTAACTCGCGTCGCGTTGAGGGTGACCAGCAGTGAGCTGGCAGACATGCCGATAGCCGCGGCCCAGGGCGGAATCCATCCGGCAACGGCAAAGGGCACCGCCACTACATTATAGAGCAGGGCCCAGGTGAGATTCTGGCGAATGGTGCGCTGGCAGCGCCTGGCGAGAGCTGGCAGGGCCGTAATAGCATTGAGGTTATCCTTGAGCAGATACAGGCCTGCGGCCCGCTGGGCCAGGCTGGTGGCGTTGGCGGTGGCCACGGATACATCCGCCGCCAGCATGGCCTCCGCATCATTGATGCCATCACCCACCATCATTTGCGCGGTGTCCGTCTGCAGCTCCTTGAGCCAGCGGGTCTTGTCGGCGGGCTTCATGCCGGCGCGCCATTCCTGCAGTGACAATGCACGGGCTACCGGCCCGGCGGCGGCATCGTTGTCGCCGGTTGCCATGCGTACAGCCAACCCTTGCTGCTGAAGAGCCCGTGTTATCGCAGCACTTTCCTCGCGAATGCTGTCCTGCAGCCACAAATACAACTGCACTGCGCCGTCACGGCTCAGCTGCAGACAGGTTGTGCCCGGGCGAGCCTGTTGCGGTGCGCCGCTGATGCGCCATTGCTGGCCCTGCAGGTTGCCGGTAATGCCATTTCCATCCGGGAGGATGTCTGCCATTTGCTGGTTGCGCGCAATGTCACGAAAGGCCTGGGCTAGCGGGTGAGGGTTGTTCCATTCCAGAGCGGCAACAATGGCAAGCAGATCGGTTTTTTGTCCTTCACCAACAACTTGAGTGTCCACCAACGAGAAGCGCCCCAGAGTCAGCGTACCGGTTTTATCAAAAAGCACGCCGCCGATATGCGGCAATCGCAGCAACTGGCGAGGTGATGCCACCAGCACGCCTTCACGCAGGGCGGTGCCCAGCGTCGCCGAGAGTGTCAGAGGCACCGCCAGGGCCAGTGCGCACGGGCAGGTGATCACCAGTACCGCGAGGGTATGATCAAAGGCCTCGCCGGCCCCGGCCGGCCAGTGCCACACCAGGGTAAAGGTGGCCAGCAACAGCACGGCAGCGGTAAAGAGTGGGGCAATACGGTGCCAGTCCCGAATCACATCCAGCCGCTCCCGGCTGGCCAGCTGTACCTGTTCGGCGATACGGGCAATCTGGCTGTGGTCTGCGGCGCACTCTGCCTCCAGGGTGATTGCACCTTCCTGCAGGCGGGCTCCGGCCACCAGGCGGGAATCCAGGCCACGGCTTATCGGCACCGATTCACCGGTCAGTGCCGCTTCATCGAAGGTGCCCTGGCCGTCAATGATACGGCCATCCACCGGTACCACATCGCCCTGAATCAGCAGCAATTGATCGCCGGCTGTTACCTGCCTGAGACTGACCCATTGCGGTTGATCATCACTGAGACGCCGGACCGCACGGGGCAGGGTATCGGCAAGTCTCGCATAGCCGGCGTGAATGGCCTGGCGCTGACGGTGTTCCAGCCAGCGACTGATCAACAGGAAGAAAACGAACATGGCGGCGGAATCGAAGTAAACGTGGCTACCACCGGTGAACATGGCCACCAGGCTGCCGGCCCATGCCAGGAACAGAGCCAGGGCGATAGGGGTGTCCATGGTCAGGTTGCCATTACGTAACCCTCGCCATGCGCCTTGAAAGAAAGGCCAGCCAGCATAGAAGACCACCGGTGTTGCGACAAAAAAGCTGGCCAGGCGGAATACCCATTCGTACACCGCATCCGAACCATCAAAGACGCCGATATACAATGCCATGGAATACATCATGGCCTGCATGGCACCCAATCCGGCCAGTATCAGCCTGCCCAGCAGGCGCTTGTGTTCGCAGCGGTTGGCTGCGGTGGCGGCAGGGTCACCGGGCAGGCTCACGCCATAGCCCAGTTGCTGGATACGACGGGCGGTTTCGCGGGCCTGAGGGGAGCCCTGGTAGTCCACCGTCAGCGTCATGCCTGCCAGATTGACACTGGCGCGGCTAACCCCCGGTTGTGTGGACAGGGTTTTTTCGATTAGCCAGCTGCAAGCGGCGCAGGTGAGGCCACTGAGTTGCAGCTGCAGGCGTTCGCCGTCCGGCAGCGACGAACAGTGTGGCGCAAGCAGATCGGGAATTTCGAACAGGGCCAGATCCAGTTCTGCCCGACGTGCATCCGGGGCTGGGGCCTCGTCCTGTCGAATCCGGTAGTAGTCATCCAGCCCCATCCCATAAATGGTTTCTATGGCCGCAGCACATCCCGGGCAGCAGGCATCACGGCTTCCCTCCGGGGTGCGGGCGGTGAAGGCGCCAGGCGGTGCAGGTTGTCCGCAGTGCCAGCAGGGTGGGGTGAGGCTCTGGTTCATGGCGTGACAACGTGTCCCAGGCGAACTGTACCGTCTTCAATGCTGCCACTCTGATAAAGACGCCAGTGCCCCTCAGGCGTGGACGCGGTTGCGATAAAACGGCCCGTTGAGGGAAGGGCTCCGTCGCTACGGAAAACGCCATTGCCCTGATGGTGGAATGTCAGCAACAGATCCTTTTCCTTGAGGGTGGGGTGGCGCAGCGCCACGGTAATAACGTCTGGCGCGGGGATGCCTGCATCACTGGTCAGCCTTGCCTGAATCCCGGCACCCACCTGAGACATCACCAGACCAATGCCCAGCCGTGTGGCAATCTGTTCCTGTTCCACAGAACGATTAATGCCCCGGCCTTCCTTGTACCATTCATCGACCACCGGAGCGTCTGCATTGATGACGGCGATATACAGGGTAGTCAGGCCGGCAACCACTGAACTGGCTGGCAGCAGAATGGCCAGCCACAGCAGCGGGTAGCGATACCAGGGGCGGTCATCAACGGGGGGTGATGAAACGGGATTCATGCTGTTTCTCCAGGTCCGGGTCGCCCAGTGATCTTACTGAAAACCAGATGGTGGATGACTGCATTTCCACCTCGTAAGGGTCATAACTTACCGTCACTGGCAAGGACAGGTGCTGCCCGGGCTGAATGGTGAACTCGGTGCGGTTTTCCATTCGCAGCCCTTCAGGGCCTTCCAGGCTCAGTGTATAACGATGGGCTTTCTGGCCCTTGTTGAGAATTTCCAGGCGATAGACGTTCTCAATGCGGCCACTGCTGGCAACCCGGAAAAGCTGATTACGATCACGCAGTACATCTACCTGTAGAGGCACACGGTTATAGAGCGTGACCATGAACAGGGTCGCCATGGCCAGCAAGACGATGCCATAACCGATCAACCGGGGGCGTAGCACCCGGGATTCCTTGCCCTCCAGGGCATTTTCGGTGGTGTAGCGGATCAAGCCCCTGGGTTTGTCGATGTGATCCATGACATCGTCACAGGCATCGATACAGGCCGCGCAGGTAATGCATTCGTATTGAAGCCCATCGCGAATATCAATGCCGGTAGGGCAGACCTGAACACACAGTCCGCAGTCAATGCAGTCGCCTTTTTCTTCAGGCTGCGGCGTCTGATTGCGCTTCTTGCTGCCTCGGCCACGGGGTTCGCCGCGGTCTTCGTCATAGGAAACGATGAGTGTTTCACGGTCGAACATGACGCTCTGGAAACGGGCATAGGGGCACATATACAGGCACACTTGCTCGCGCATGAAACCGGCATTCATATAGGTGGCGACGGTAAAGAATCCGACCCAGAATAATTCCCAGCCACCCCAGTCGACACTGAAAATACGACCAGTCAGGTCCGTAATCGGTGAAAAATAGCCGACAAAAGTGAGGCCGGTAAGAAAGGCCAGCGCCAGCCACAGCACATGTTTACTGCCACGCCGAAGCAACTTGCTCTTGGACCAGGGCGCCTCGTCCATCTTCATGCGACTGTGCCTGTCACCTTCACAAAGTTGCTCTATCCATTGGAAAAAGCGGGTCCAGGTAGTCTGCGGGCAGACATAACCACAATAGACACGCCCGGCCAGAACCGTGAAAAAAAACAGGGCGAATGCGGCGATGATTAATGCCCAGGAAAGAAACAGGAAATCCTGTGGCCAAAGTGTCAGACCAAAAATATGGAACTGCCGGTTGGGAAGATCAAACAGGACCGCTTGCTGGCCATCCCAGCGAACCCAGGGCAGGGCAAGATAGAGCCCCATGGTGCTGATGATGCTGAAATCGCGAATGCGCTGGAAACGGCCACTGATGGATTTTACCTGGATCCGTTTACGCTTGGCATAGAGGCTGATGGCCCCTTGTGCTTCCGGGCTGTCATCAACGGTTTTAATGCGGTCGCGCTCACTCATTACGCACCTCGAAGACTGCTGGCGTGATCCACCGACACGGCCTGTCGCAGCTTTTTGCAGGCTGCGACAATGACCCTGACGTTACGGGGCTGGCTTGTTGGACAGGCTGTAAACGTAGGTCGCAATGACATGAATCTTCTCTTCACTGAGCAGATTTTCATGCTTGGGCATTTCCCCTTTGCGCCCTTCGCGAATGGTGGTTTCAATGTCTTCCAGACGCGGACCGTAAAGCCAGGTGGTGTCCGTCAGATTGGGCGCACCCATTGCCTGAATCCCTTTGCCGTCCTGCCCATGGCAAACCGCACAGATCGCAAATTTTGGCTTCGCTCGCTCGATGGCGGCGGCCTTTTCCGCATCCTTGGCCAGATCCGGGCGGCTCAGGCTTTGCACATAGATGGCCATGTCGCGCACTGCCTTGTCAGTATTACCGATAGCAGCAGCCATGGGCGGCATCATGCCTGTTCGCCCTTGGGCAATACTGGCAATAATCTGCTTGGGTTCACCGCCATACAGCCAGTCATCATCTGCAAGGTTCGGGTAGCCCTTGGCACCGCGGGCGTCCGAGCCATGACAAATGGCGCAATTGTTGGCAAACAGACGGCCACCGACGGCCAGGGCTTCCGGGTACTCAATCAGTTCTTCCACCGGCACTTTGGCAAACTGCTCAAACAACGGATCGGTTTGTCGCGCAACCAGGGCGACTTCCTTTTCGTATTGCAGTGTACTGCTCCAGTTCAGCACCCCCTGGAACTTGCCCAGACCGGGATAGAGCACCAGATACACACATGCGAAGATCAATGTGCCGATGAACAGAAACAGCCACCAGCGGGGAAGTGGGGCATTGCGTTCCTGAATACCGTCAAAGCTGTGGCCGGTGGTTTCCTTGGCCGCTTCCTCCGGAGAAATTTGATTGTTCCACAGCAACAGGCCCGCACAGCCGAGCAGATTGATGGCAACGATAATGATGATGAACCAGCTCCAGAAATCACTCATTGCTCGTCCCTCTCTTTGCGGCGGTCAGCCTCAAGGGCCATGTGTGAGAGTTTTTCGTAGTCTTTCTTGCGGCTGGGGCGATACACCCAAATCGTCATCGCCATAAAAGCGACGAAGAAGACCAGCGTAAACAGGGCTTGAAAGCTCATTGTGCTACCTCCTTACGTTCCTGGCCCAGGGAAAGCAGATAGGCCACCAGGGCATCTTCTTCCGTGGCATCGGCCCACTCACCCTCGATCTTGTTCAACTGCTCGGTAATGTCCTGCTCGCTATAGGGCACACCGAAGGTGTCCTTGAACACTCGCAGGGTTCGCTCCGTGTCGCGCCAGTCCACCAGATTCTCCTGCAACCAGGGGTAAGCCGGCATGTTCGATTCCGGTACCACCTGGCGGGGATCACGCAAATGCTCACGGTGCCACTGATCAGTGATCGGACGCAGCCCGACACGGGCCAGATCCGGCCCGGTACGCTTGGAGCCCCACAGGAAGGGATGCTCCCAGACATCTTCGCCGGCCACGGAGTAGGCGCCATAGCGTTCGGTTTCCGCACGCAGGGGACGCACCATCTGGGTATGACAAACGTGGCAGCCTTCGCGGATATAGATGTCACGACCTTCCATTTCCAGAGCCGTGTAAGGCTCCAGACTTTCCAGCGGCTCAGTGGTGGCCTTTTGCCAGAACAACGGCACGATTTCTGCCAGGCCACCGAAACTCACCGCAACCAATGTCAGCACAATCATCAGGCCGACATTCTTTTCCACTCTTTCATGGGCATTGGACATGTCGGTCTCCTCAGGCAGCCTTCAGCACGTTGTCGTCGCCGTGGGTATCGCGTTCGGCAACGATTGTCTTGTAGACGTTGACAGCCATCAGCACCATGCCGGCGAAGAAAACCACCCCGCCGAGCAAGCGGATGGCGTAGAACGGTTGCCGTTCTACCAGTTCCTGCACGAAGTTGTAGGTGAGGGTGCCGTCCGTATTCACTGCCCGCCACATCAGGCCCTGCATGATGCCGGATACCCACATGGAAGCGATGTACAACACCGTACCGATGGTGCTCAGCCAGAAGTGGGCATTGATCCAGCCGATGGAATACATCTGCTTGCGATCAAACAAGCGCGGAATCATCACGTAGATAGCACCGATGGTAATCATGGCCACCCAGCCCAGCGCCCCGGAATGGACATGGCCGATGGTCCAGTCGGTATTGTGGCTGAGCGCGTTGACGGTCTTGATGGACATCATCGGCCCTTCGAAGGTGCTCATGCCATAGAAGGAGAGGGCGACGATCATGAAGCGGATGATCGGATCCGTGCGCAACTTATGCCAGGCCCCGGACAGGGTCATCCTGCCGTTGATCATGCCACCCCAGCTGGGTGCCAACAGCACAATGGAGAACGCCATGCCCACGGACTGGGCCCAGTCGGGCAGGGAAGCGTAGTGCAGGTGATGCGGGCCGGCCCACATGTAACCAGCGATCAGGGCCCA
>NZ_JBNPEC010000178.1:0-7564 GCF_051117345.1 Alcanivorax sp. | reverse complement strand
CGGTTCAGGCCGCCAAGGCCATTGATTATCGCGGTGCCGGCACCGTCGAGTTCCTGTACGGACCCGATGGCCATTTCTACTTCATGGAAATGAACACTCGCCTGCAGGTAGAGCACCCGGTGACGGAAATGATTACCGGCGAAGACCTGGTTGCCTGGCAGCTCGCAGTCGCCGCCGGCGAACCGCTGCCCAAAGCGCAGCATCAGATCGAGCGTCACGGCCACGCCATGGAAGTGCGCCTGTACGCGGAAAATCCGGAGCAGGGATTCCTGCCCTCCTCCGGCCTGCTCAGCCATCTGCGCTGGCCCCATGAAGTGGCCCGGGTGGATGCCGGTTATGAGAATGGCGACCGGGTGGACGACCATTACGACCCTATGATCGCCAAGATGATCTGCCATGGAGCATCACGCAATGAGGCCCGCCAGAAACTGATCACCGCCCTGGAAGCCCTGGAACTGAGCGGCATCCATCACAATGCCCCCTTCCTGCACCGGGTGCTCAACGACGATGCCTTTGCCAATAGCGAACTGGATACTCGTCTTCTGGAACACCACCCACAACTGCTGGAGGCCACCGGAACGGAACCCGAGCTGCTGGCCCTGGCAGCCAGCCAGGTATTCGCCACCGACAACACCGGCAATTCACCCTGGCAAAGTCTCCAGGGCTGGCGGCCTCTGGGCCGGCGCTTCCGGCAGACTCTGCTCCAGGTCGATGGCGAACTGATCACGGTCCGCGAACAGGATGGCTCCGCCTCTATCGGCGACAAGCAAAGCCCCTTTGTGGCAACAATTGATGCGCAGACCATCAATCTGCACTGGGGCAACCGCGGTTTGCGCGCACGCCATGCACGTAAAGATGACAACACCCTGCTGTTGTTCGTGGCCGGCCAGGCCCATGCGGTCACCCTGAACCCCAGCCGGGAGAGTGCCCGGCATGACGATGAAGCCGGCTTCATCGCGCCCATGAGCGGCACTATCGTGGCCTTGCATGTCTCTGCCGGCGATACCGTTGCTGCTGGCGATGCAGTAATTACACTGGAAGCCATGAAGATGGAGCACACCCTGCGCGCTACGGTGCCGGGGACCGTTCACGATTTTCATGTGACAGCCGGCGACAGCGTCAGCGAAGGCACCTTGCTGGTGGAATTCGAGGAAAGCGTTGACGCCTGACAGTCGCTGTCGAACGACGCCATAGAAACCGCCGGCCACGTGCAGCCGCATACCAGACACTGGGGAGAACACAATGTCCGCACCGCTTTGGCAACCGGGCGAATCACAGCAGCACTGCCGACTGGCCAGATTCTGGGAACAGGCCCGTGATCATAGCGGCCTGCCCCTGGCTGATTACCATGCCCTGCATGGCTGGTCTGTGGAGCAGCCGGAAGCATTCTGGCAGCAGGTCTGGGATTTCTGCGGCCTGGTGGGTGAGCCCGGCGACACGGTGCTGACTCGCCGCGATCAATTCCAGGACACCCGCTGGTTTCCCCGGGCACGCCTGAATTACGCGGAAAACCTGCTACGCCGCAACGATACCCACCCGGCGCTGATCAGCGTGCTGGAAGATGGCACCCGCAGCGAGGTCAGCTATGCTGATCTGCGTGTAGCCGCCGGCAAGGTAGCCGCCCAGTTGCAGGCTGCCGGCGTGAAACCCGGCGACCGGGTCGCCGGCTACATGCCCAATCGTATTGAGACGGTGATCGCCGCTCTGGGCGCCGCCTGGATCGGAGCGGTATGGTCGTCCTGTTCGCCGGATTTCGGCGTGTCCGGCGTGCTGGACCGCTTCGGCCAGATCGAGCCCACCGTGCTGGTGGCTTGTGATGGCTACCACTACAACGGCAAGTGGATCGACCTGGGCGAGCGTATCGACGCCCTGCATGATGCCCTGAAACCGGAGCTGATGGTGGTGGTGCCCGGCAAGGGCAGCAGCACGCCGGTGCGGCGGGCTCTTATCTGGCAAACCTGGCTGGACAGTGCCGGGCCGGCACCGGACTTTGCCGCACTGCCGTTCAATCATCCGCTGTTCATTCTCTATTCCTCCGGCACCACCGGGCAGCCCAAGTGCATCGTTCATGGCGCCGGCGGCACCCTTCTGCAGCAAACCAAGGAATTGCAGCTGCATGCGGACGTGGGCGCGGAGGACACCCTGTTCTATTTCACCACCTGCGGCTGGATGATGTGGAATTGGTTGCTGTGTGGCCTGCATACCGGCGCCACCCTGGTACTCTACGATGGCAACCCGGCCTACCCGAGCACTGCCCGGCTGTTCGATCTGGTGGATGACGAAGCCATCACCCATTTCGGCACCAGCGCCAAATTCATCCAGGCCGTGGAGAAATCCGGCCTCAAGCCCCGCGAAAGCCATGATCTGACTACCCTGCGCACGCTCTTCTCCACCGGCTCCCCCTTGCTCCACGAGAGTTACGACTACCTCTATGAGCAGGTGAAACCGAATCTGCTGGTCAGCTCCATTTCCGGCGGTACCGATATCATTTCCTGCTTTGCTCTCGGCAACCCGCTACTGCCGGTATACCGCGGCGAATTGCAGTGCCCGGGCCTGGGCATGGACGTTGCCGTGTTTGACGACAACGGCGCTCCCCTGTCAGACAGCAAAGGCGAGCTGGTGTGCCGGCAGCCCTTCCCTTGCTGCCCGATACAGTTCTGGAACGACCCGGATGGCAGCCGTTTCCACAAGGCCTACTTCGCCCGCTTTGACGGCGTCTGGGCCCATGGCGACTACGCCCAGTTGGTCCCCCATGAACAGCACAACGGGCTGATCATTCACGGTCGATCCGATGCGGTGCTCAACCCGGGCGGCGTTCGCATCGGCACTGCAGAAATCTACCGCCAGGTAGAAACCCTGGATGCAATCCGCGAAGCCATTGTGGTCGGCCAGGAGTGGCAAGGGGATGTGCGCGTGGTGCTGTTTGTGGTGCTGGCCGATGGCGTCAGCCTCAGCGAAGAGCTGCAAACGCGAATCCGCAAGGCCATCCGCGAAGGTGCCACACCTCGCCATGTCCCGGCGGTGATTGCCGAGGTGCCGGAAATTCCACGCACGGTGAGCGGCAAGATTGTCGAACTGGCAGTCCGGGAAGTGATCCACGGGCGCCCGGTAACCAACCGCAATGCCCTGGCCAATCCGCAGGCACTTGAGCATTTCTCCGACCGCCCTGAGCTGGCAAACTGACCACCCGTTTACCGGGCCATTGACGGCCCGGTTTAAACGCGCATCATGTAGGCTTGTACCGGCCCAGTGATGTAAAACATGAAGAATAATAAACGCTTGCCGACGTTGACGGCCGCCCTGCTACTTCCTCTCCTGGCTCTGTCAGGCACTTTGCACGCCCAGATCATTACGCTTACCGGCGACACCTTCAACGCCCTGCAGGGAAAGCAGAGCGGGCTCTATTCGTTCTTCACCATGCAGGACGGTCGTCTGGCACCCGTACCACATCAGTGGGTGCAATGGTCCGAACAGGGTTACCCCTATTTTGAACAGGACGACAGCACCGACCTGGTGGGAGACCCGGCCCGTATTGATGCCGAGGACCGGCTGCTGCTGCGCTTTGAAGATGGCGGTCAGCCGCTCGACGGTCCGGTTACCGAACAGGTAGCCGCCGAACTGGCCGTGGAACAAGGTGGCGAAACCCGTTACTTCTACCTGATCAAGAACGCCTACCTGCAAAATACCGATCGCTACGTGCAGTTCGACCCGCGGTCCATGACCATCAAAAGCACCGACTATGCATTGAGCATGGCAGACGGCAACCTGTTCAACTGGAGTGACTTCTATTTTCGCGGCTTTGAGGGTGAAAACGGTGAGCGACAGAGTATTCTCGATACCCTCAAATTACGCCTCAGCGCCGGCCTCTTCGGCGAAAATAACCGGATCACCCTGAACAACAACAACCTGGATCCCAAGGTCAAACAGGTGATCAATGGTCCGCTGGCAGCGCTGGTTTACGCGTCCACGTCGGTAACTGTTGCCAAGGTGCCCGTGCTACGCATCAACAATTATTTTCTGGTGATGCCCAAACAGATGGAGATCCATAGTCGCTTCACCCTGCCAGGTATCGCCGAAACTGTCGTGAAACGCCCGGCACTGGATATTTCCCTGGACGGCAACGGGCTCTATGACAGCCAACTGATGACCAGTTGGACCGGCAATAATCTGGCGATCACGGATGGTCGGTTGTCCGATGCCGAAAAGGCCATGCTCGACAAGCCGCTGGGGGGTGACAACTGGATCTGGTTCAGCACCGGCCGTGGTTTTGATCTGCTCGCCCAGCTGGCTTTCCTGAAGGGCTTTGACACCCCTGCCCGTCTGCTCTACCAGGATGATGCTTCACTGGCCAACGACCCGGAGCGTTTTCCTGGCCAGCTTCCCAATGTGGGCTTTTCACTGACGGACATTCCCTTTGGTCAGGAGTTTTATTTTGTTACCCGGCTGTTCTACAGCAAGGACAGCCAGGGGCTTACGCCCGCTAACTACGCCCGCCAGCAACTGGATGAGCCGAGCGCCAGCCTGACATTGGAATAACATGAAAGAGTGCCAGGTACGGCAGAAAACTTGTCATGCCCGCCGTGGGCTTTGTAGAGTGAAAGCTCTCCCGGTAAGGCGTTCGTTCATGCAGGCACTGTGTCCCGGTACGCAGCGGCAACAACTCTCCCGGGCCGGGTTTGGCATTTCCTGGCTGACGGCAGCGCTGTTGTTGTGGCCCTTCGCGAGCTGGGCATCCCCCTCAACGGATGAAAGCTGTAACGTTATCTACGATTACGGTGATCCGGCCTTGTTTGAATTTGTCGAGACCCGCCAGAAAGTGGACTTCAGTCGTTACCAAGGGCGTTCCATCGGCCAAATCCACTACACCGTGCTCCCTATCTTCAATGAAGACGATCCTGCTGAGGATAACTGGCTGTATCGGGCAGCCAACTTTCTTCATATCGAGACCCGGAAAAGCACCCTGCAAAAACAGATGATCCTGACCAGTGGTGAAGCACTGGACCGGGATCACCTCAGGGAAAATGAGCGACTGCTGCGCGGTAACGACTATCTTGTCGATGCCATGATCGTTCCCCACAGGGTCTGTGCAGACACCATTGACCTGTTGGTGGTAGTGCGGGATGTGTGGACTTTTTCGCCTTCTGCCTCGGCATCACGTTCCGGCGGCGATGACAGCACCAGTGCCGGTTTTACGGAAAGCAACCTGCTGGGCAGTGGCCAACGGGTCGCCACCGGCTACTTCGATGATGCCGACCGCAGCGGCCATTTCTTCAGCTACCGCAACCCTCTGTTGCCCGCACGGGTACAACTGAATCTTAGCTATACCAATGCCAGTGATGGTGAATCCCTGTCCGGCGGCCTGGTACGCCCCTTCTATCAACTGGACAGCCGTTGGTCTGGCGGCGTCGACGTACAGCGGGAAAACCTGCTGGAACGCATCGAGGTAAACGATCAGACGGTCAATCGCTATCGCCTTGAGGATAACCGTTACGAAGCGTTTGTTGGCTGGTCGCCGGGGGTGAAGGAAAACGCCGTTATCCGCTGGCGGCTGGGGATCACCGACGAAGAGGAACGCTTCAGCGCGGTTCCCGAAGAAACTACCTCGTTGCCCGAGGACGAGCGCCGCGTTTATCCCTGGTTGTCCCTGGAATACCAGGAGAACCAGCACCTGGTAGCCTCAAATCTGAACCGCGCCCAACGTCAGGAGGACATTCGCCTGGGTTGGTATCACTTTGCACGAGTGGGGCACGCCAGCGAATCACTTGGCAGCAATGCCGAGTCGATCATTTTCAGCATGAGCACCAACAACACCCGCTTTATCCGCAAGCACCACTTGTTTCGCAGTGGTTTGTCTGCAAGCGGGCGTTATCAGGACGATGACTTTGTCAGCACTCTCTATGGTGGGAACCTCAGTTATTATTATTTCCTCAACCAGAATAATCGCTGGTTCGCGCGCCTCAATCTGAACGCCGGCAGCAATCTGCGCCAGGATGAGCAACTGACCATCGGAGGCAACGATAACCTTCGCGGCTACCCCACCAACTATCAACGTGGCGACCGCCGCTGGGTCTTTTCCGTGGAGCGTCGCCGCTTTACCAACTGGCAGATTTTCAATCTGGCCTA
Organism: Alcanivorax sp.; assembly: GCF_051117345.1. GTDB lineage: Bacteria > Pseudomonadota > Gammaproteobacteria > Pseudomonadales > Alcanivoracaceae > Alcanivorax. The sequence continues at coordinate 1,441 of NZ_JBNPEC010000178.1, read as the reverse complement.
TGTGGGCGGAGCCGTTTATATGGACGCAGGGCAAGCCTGGGAACAGGGGGAGCCCCGCGGCAGCACCTTGGCTAACGCGGGACTGGGGCTACGCCTGAGCCCCAGTAAATTCAGAGTGGATCGGGTGCTGCATCTGGATGTGGCTGCACCGCTGGTAGATCAGGACGAAGTCGACGATGTCCAGTTCATCGTGTCGGGAAGAGTGGATTTCTAGGTTTGGCCTAGCGAGTCACGAGATACGAAAAAGCCCGCACGAGCTCCTCGCAACCCGTTTCTCGTTATGGACCACTTGTCGTGCCTTCTTGAATACTCAGGTTAACCCTCACCGTTATTGAGACGATGGTACACCTCATCCTTCAACCGAATTCGTTCCCGCTTTAAACGCTCCATGTCCAGATCGGCAATCGGGCTTTCACGCATTTCCAGACCCCGGATCTGCTTGTCCAGCTTGTCGTGCTCCACCACCAGTGCCTTGAACCCGGGATCATGACTGACCAACTCGTCAATCTTTTGATGCTGATCCGGAAATTCATGGTGGATGCTGTGATTCTCTCCCAACATGGACATTTCTCCTTTGCGGTAACGTTGAGTAACCCGGTAAGGGCTACGTCTAACTCTCCGACACAAAAAACTGCGCCACTGTTCCCATACATCATTAAATCACCACATTTCCTGATTAGATTCAATCAGGCAGGCCCGTAAGATGAAATTAGAGCGCTACGTTGTCACCGGGCAGCTCGGTGGTAGTTGGAACCCACACTGCACAAAGGAGGCGTGCACATGGCGTTACCGCAATTACTGACCCGCGACCATATCCAGGCCGGCCTGATCCAGGCCAGCGAACAATGCCATCAGCCCGATGCGGGCCTGTTCGGACCCGGCTCTATCTGCTGGCAGTTGATGCGCGAGAACCTCAGCTCCCTGGCACATGGCCGAGTGGTACTGTTGGCACTGGCGGACAGTCGTCTGTCCCAGTTACTGGCGGATTCCCATGACCTGGTACAACGGCTTCAGCACACGCAGGTATTCATGCTGAAACTGGTGTTCGGCAACCTGGACCAAGCCTTGCTGACACTGGACAGTCCGCGCATGCGGCGCAAGACCCTGTTCGACGTGGATGACAGTGAAACCCTGCTGTATGCGCTGACAGTCTGGATGGATTCCTGCCTGACGGTGTACCAGGAGGTCATCGAACCGCTGAATAGCGCACACCAGGAACGGTTGTTCGAGGAGACCATGTTACTGGCGCAGGTCATGGGGATTCCCGAAAGCCGGCGGCCGGCAGACTGGCACGCCCATCGGCGCTGGTGGAGCCGGCGACTCAACCACCATGGCCCGAACAGTGATCGACGCCGCCAGCTAGGCCACTGCCTGATACGCGGACAAGGCTACCCGGGGCGAATACCCAATGGCCAGTATCTGCCGCTGGCAGCCTTCCAAA
>NZ_JBNPEC010000266.1:0-7614 GCF_051117345.1 Alcanivorax sp. | reverse complement strand
TTGACTTACGACGATCCAAAGAAAAGGTTACCTGGTAACGTAAAGACGAGCCATGAATCGCATGCGATTGAAGAATAAAGACGTAAGTTGGTGTAAGAAAGATCTCGGTCTCTAATTTGGTTCGGAAGAGCGTATTTTTTCCTTCACGATGATGCAGAGCAGGAAAAAATTCACGTGGCCTCCTTTAGCTCATACGGCGTTGTGCGCCTCTTTGGTACTTATGTTCAGTTGGTGCCTAAACGATTGGAAAAGCACTGGGATCGAGACGACGAGGAACTTCCGAGAGAAATACGTATCTTGGATGCAGCAAAAGTAATGCGTTTCGATATGCCCGGACCAATAAAACGTATGTTATCCGCACAGAACAGGACTTTGGCTGTCCTTGATAAACACCAATTTGGAGAGGCCAATTTCCATGCTCAGGCCACACACGAGAACCCGAATCCGAGGAACCATTTCGATTTTCGTGTGTGGAGCGATACGCAAGAGCGCGCTTTGTATCGTGCCACGCGAAGAACCGGCTGGAACGGTAGAAAATATGACTCGGCAAGGCGCTCAGACTTCTTCGATTGTCACCGACTTCTCCGTTTTCGACGAAACCAGCTCTTGCTAAGAGACGGCATTTTGAATCAGCTCAGCGGTGAGCTCTCGAGGGTTGGCAAAGGTTACAAGACTGCGTTCTCGGTTCAAATATCGGGAACTGATGAATTGCCCAACGTCGGACACCTTAACGAATTGGAGGTGAGACTGGCGCGTGAAGAGGTGGGATTCAACGAAATCATCGACTATTGCTACAAGCGCTGAACAAAGCAATGGGAGGCCTGACCTCGATGTTTTGCGATGTTTTTTTAACCAAATGAAGAAAAAAAAGACCATGCATCTAAAAAGCTGGCAACAGAATTTTGTCGATCAATATCTGTCATCTGACGCTCATAGATCTCTGCTCGTGGCTATGCCAGGTACTGGAAAAACGATTACTGCCTTAAGTGCCGCGAAGAAGAAGATTGAGAGAGGTTATGCTTCTAGGGTGGTTGTCGTATCCGACAGAAAGGTTCTGCAGTATCAATGGGCGCATGTTGCCCGTGAAATCGGTATGGATATCGATATTGACACTACTATCGGGCAGCGCAGTTTCTCTTTAACCTACCAGGCAATAAGCAGAAAAAAGAAAGATTTTGAGGGTGTCGTGACTGAGCAGGACTCCATTTTTATATTTGATGGCGTAGCTCGGCTTAGTAAAAAAACGGAAGACCTAGGCGAAGACATACTGCTTCAGAACCCAAATAGTAAGCTTTTGTACCTGAGCTCGACACCGGTTAGGGGGTATGCATTTGATTTGATTCACGAGTTCGGGCGTGAGTTCATCTATCAGCCTGAAATCATAAGGCTCCCTGAAACGCAGATAGAGGTTGCCAGATATTCGCCAAGCATTCTGCTTCTTGAGCAACTGCGGGATCCTGGTTTTTCGCTAGAAGGCTTGTCTTGGCGTCAATTCGAAGTTTTCATTTCCAGGTTGCTTGAGTCCGATGGTTATGAAATTGAATTGATGAACGGTACAAAAGATGGAGGCGTTGATATCGTTGCTGTTAAGGACATGAAAGAAGCGGGATTGTATAAAGCCGTGTGGCAGGCGAAAAAATACAAGGTATCTAACAAAGTCGGGATCTCAGCTATTCGAGAGTTGGCTGATGTGCGGAATGAGTTTGGCGCGAGTAAAGGGGTGCTGGTTACAAGTAGTTTTTTAACTCGTGGCGCTCTCGACCGTGTGTATCGTGATAATTTTATGCTTGGGAAAGTGGACAGAAACGATTTGAATCAGTGGATAAATAGGAAGCTCTTCGAGTGAAGGTTAATAAGGTCATGTCCGTGACAAGCGCGTGATGGATGGCGTTATTCATACAAGGAGATGTTGTGAACCCGCCTAGAGTGCCATTCGGGGCAGGCTCCTATTTCCGAAAGCGTTCGGCAATCAGTCCTCTGACAGCTCCGCCAGCGCGCGCTTAAGATTGTCCCGCGCCGACACTTCCAGTCGCTCCCTCAGCTCAGCAGTGTGGTAAATCACCCCCTGATCCAGAAAACTCCGCAACACCGCACTACGCCCTTTCCGAAACGCCGCCTCCGGCACAAACTCATACTCCTGCCGAATCCACCCCTCATACCGGTCGTACAACTCCGCATCTGCCCCAAGAATACTCAGGTCGATATCCTGCAGCAGTGCCATGTCCGGGTCCGTGGGAGGGTGTGGATGGATAGTGGCCAGGATGAGTTCCTGTACACGGGCACGCTGTTGGTCGGTCAGATCGCTGTCGGCAAACTGCTGGGCAAACCAGTTTGCGCTCCGGGCTTCGTTGTCCGCGGCGCGGGGATCGTAGATCACATCGTGGGCCCACAGGGCTAGTTCCAGGCAGAGCGGGTCGGCGGCCAGGTGACGGTAGTGATCCAGCCATGCCAGGCAGGCGGCGACGTGGTCCAGGGTGTGATAGTGGCGATGGGGTTCGCTGTAGTGGGAGGCCAGTTGTTGCCAGGTGTGGTCCGGGTCAGGCAGTAGCGGGGCGACGACGGTACGCCATCGTTCTTGCAGGGTTGAGGCGGTGGTCATCCTGCTTCCTCCAACGGCTTGCCGTCTTCATCCACAAAACGCACATCCCGCACGGTGAGGGGCTGACCCTGCTGGTTCTGGACGGTGACCGGGGCCAGCGGCTCGCCGCTCTGGCCATCCACCAATTGCATGCTGTCTTTCTCGCCGTTCCAGCGTTCGCTCCACTGGCGCAGGGCGGTGACTACCGTAAACAGGTCGCGGCCCTTGTCGGTGAGGCGGTATTCGTAGCGCTTGCCGTGCTCGCCCACGTCCACACGCACCATCACCCCGTTATCCACCAGCCGTGACAGGCGGTTGCAGAGGATGTTCTTGGCGATGCCCAGGTTGTGCTGGAAATCCACAAAGCGGCGGGTGCCCAGCATGGCCTGCTTGACCACCAGCAGGGACCACCAGTCACCGACCTCATTGAGGGCGCAGGCCACCGAGCAGCCCATTTCATCGAAACGTTTACGTGTCATGGGTGGCATTGTACGCCAGAAAGGTTGCATAACGAAACCAAATAAGGTTTTATAACGCAACCAAATTGAGGGCCGTCGATTGATGGCCTCGCTGATTCTGTTGTTTTTATCGCGTTCGCTTGAGCGCCAGAGTGAAATTGAAATTCGGGAGAGTAATCATGAGTGGTTCCCTGGACAGCCTGCTGCGTCCTTTTGAGCATAAATCCCTGAAACTGCGTAACCGGGTGGCCATGGCCCCCATGACCCGCACCTTCTCGCCGGGCTATGTGCCCAATGATGAGGTAGTGGGGTACTACCGCCGTCGGGCGGAAGGTGAGGTGGGCCTGATCATCACCGAGGGTACCTTTGTGGGCCACAAGGCGGCCAACGGCTATGAGCGGGTGCCGGCGATCTACGGTGACCTGGCCATGGCGGGTTGGAAGAAGGTGGTGGATGCGGTCCACGAGGCTGGCGGTCAGATTATTCCGCAGCTCTGGCATGTGGGCTCGGTGCGCAAGCCCGGTATTGGGCCGGACAAGGACGTGCCCGGGCACTCGCCGTCCGGCCTGTTCAAGCCGGGCAAGGAAAATGGCCATGCCATGACCCATGAGGATATCCAGGACGTGGTGCGCGCCTTTGCCGATTCCGCCAGGGCCGCCAAAGCGGTGGGCTTTGACGGGGTAGAGATTCATGGTGCCCACGGCTATCTGCTGGACCAGTTCTTCTGGGAAGGCACCAACCAGCGCGATGACGAGTACGGTGGCTCCATTGAAAACCGCGCCCGCTTCGGCGTAGAGATCGTCAAGGCGGTGCGCGAAGCCGTGGGTGAGGAGTTCGCCATTGTGCTGCGCTTCTCGCAATGGAAGCAGCAGGATTATGACGCCAAGCTGGCCGAGAACCCGGAAGAGCTGGAACGCTTCCTGATGCCGTTCGTGGACGCCGGGGTGGATATCTTCCATGCTTCCACGCGCCGTTTCTGGCTACCGGAGTTCGACGGCTCCGACCTGAACCTGGCCGGCTGGACCAAGAAAATCACCGGCAAGCCCACCATTGCCGTGGGTAGCGTGGGCCTGGATGGCGACTTCCTGAACAGCCCGGACGGCATGGGCGGCACCGCCAACCCGGCGGCGCTAGATGAGCTGACTAGGCGTATGGATAACGATGAGTTCGACATGATTGCCGTGGGCCGGGCGTTGCTGCAGGACCCGAACTGGCTGGTGAAAGTGAAGGAAGGGCGTGAGGAAGAGATTGCGCCGTTTACCAAGAAAGCGTTGGGGTCGCTGAGTTAAGAGCTACAAGCTTCAAGCTGCAAGCTACAATGCGGATCCGGGTTTGTCGGGTCTGATAGAAAAGAGGCCGCGTCCGGGGATTGGGCGCGGCCTTTTTGCGTTCTACGGAGCCGCTGTAGGAGCGCCTCTTGAGGCGCGAACCGAGCGACAGCGAGGAAAGGGCCAGAAATGGCACCCGATCCCGTATGGGGCTGACGGCGGGTTTCTGATCGTCCGCCGGACGATTCCGCGTTTACACGCGGTTCGCACCTCGAGAGGTGCTCCTACAGGTGGTTAATCCTCCCCCTGATCCACCAGGGTCTGGTTGACCGCCAGGGCCAGCAGGGTGCAGATGACGCCGGAGAGCAGGTAGACGGTCACTGACAGTAGGCCGAATTTGGCGGACAGGCCCAGGGCCACCAGCGGCGCGAAGGCGGCGCCGAACAGCCAGGCGAAGTCGGAGGTGAGGGCGGCGCCGGTGTAGCGGAAGCGCCGCTCGAAGTTGGCGGTGACGGTGCCGGAGGCTTGGCCGTAGGAGACACCCAGCAGGGCGAAACCGAGCAGGATAAAGGTGTCCTGCATGGCCGGGCTGCCACCCATCAACAGCGGGGTGAGCAGGCTGAATACGCCGATGATTGCCGCCAAGGCGCCCACGGTGGTGCGCTTGCCGATGCGCGCGGCGATCCAGCCGGAACCGATGGTGGCAATGATGCCGACGATGCCGCCGACCACCTGTACGGTCAGCACTTGGCCGGTGGTCTGGCTGCCCTGCAGGGCGATCCAGGACAGCGGGAAGATGGTCACCAGGTGGAACAGGGCATAGCTGGCCAGGGCGGCGAAGGAGCCGATAAAGATGTTGTAGCCCTGCTTACGCACCATCTCGGTGGTGCCGATGGGCTCCAGATCGCTTTCTTCCAAGGCTTCGGTGTATTCCTCGGTGAGCACCAGACGCAGGCGGGCGAACAGGGCGACCACGTTGATGGCAAAGGCCACGAAGAACGGATAGCGCCAGCCCCAGCCCAGGAAATCCGCGGCGCTCAGGCTGTTATAGAGAAACAGGAACAGGGCGCTGGCGATCACGAAGCCCAGCGGGGCGCCCAGCTGGCCGATCATGGCGTACCAGCTACGTTTTTCCTTTGGGGCGTTCAGGGCTAGCAGCGAGGGCAGACCATCCCATGAGCCGCCGAAGGCCACCCCCTGCATGATGCGGAACAAGGCCAGTAGGGCGATGGCGTAGCCGCCCAGCTTCTCGTAACCGGGCAGGAAGGCGATGCCGGCGGTGGCGGTACCCAGCAGGAACAGGGCGGCGGTGAGCTTGATGCCGCGGCCCCAGTGACGCTGGATGGCCATGAACAGGGCGGTACCGAAAGGGCGGGCCACAAAGGCCAGGGCAAACAGCGAGAAGGAATAGAGCATGCCCTGTAGTTGATCGGCGAAGGGGAAGAACACCTGCGGGAAGATCAGTACCGAGGCGATGCCGTAGACAAAGAAGTCGAAGTATTCGGAAGTACGGCCGATGACCACGCCGACGGCGATTTCATTGGGCGCCACCGGAGCATGGCTGGAACCGTGGGACTGCTGGGGCTGGGACATGTTGTGCGCTCGAATATCGTGTTGGGGAGTTGCAAGCTACAAGCTTCAAGCTACAAGGCGCGATGATGGCTTCGCGGCTCTGCTCCGCCGTGCCCGCGTATTGCCCTGGGCGCGGGGACAGAGTTGCTACACCGAATCAGTCTGATCGCGTTGCAGCTTGAAGCTTGTAGCTTGCAGCTCTTTCCCCTAGCACTTTAAGGCCATGGGACAAAATGTCCAATACCCGCTCCCCATTGCCTTGGCTAAAGTCCTCCTATCCCATAAGCCAACCAGAATAGCCGCCAATGCAAATATTCAAATACTTGCGTGGAGTGTCGCTGACGTTGCTTGTCGCTGCCCTGCTGTCGGGTTGCGATGCAGTCGTGATGTCCCCCTCTGGTGATGTGGCAGTGCAACAGCGGGACCTGCTTGTCTGGTCCACCATCCTGATGCTGCTGGTCATCGTTCCTGTCATCGTGCTGACGCTATGGTTCGCCTGGCGTTACCGCGACTCCAATACAGAAGCTACCTATAAACCGGACTGGACCCATTCCACCGTGCTGGAACTGGTGATCTGGGCGGTGCCGCTGCTGATCATCATCGCCCTGGGGGCGATGACCTGGGTGTATACCCACAAGCTGGACCCTTACCGGCCGCTGGATCGCATTGATGCCAGCACCCCGGTGCCGGCGGATCTGGAGCCGCTCACCGTGGAAGTGGTGGCGCTGGACTGGAAATGGCTGTTCATCTACCCGGAGCAGGGTATTGCCACGGTGAATGAGCTGGCGGCGCCGGTGGATCACCCGATCCGCTTCAAGATTACTGCCTCCACCATGATGAATTCCTTCTTCATCCCCGCCATGGCCGGGCAGATCTACGCCATGGCCGGCATGGAGACCAAGCTGCACGGCGTGATCAACGAGCCGGGCGTCTACCAGGGCTTGTCCGCCAACTACAGCGGTGCCGGCTACTCGCACATGAAGTTCCAGTTCCATGGCCTCAGCGAGGCGGACTTCCAGGCGTGGGTGGAAAAGAACCAGGCCAGCGGCAACACCCTCAGCCGTGAGGTCTACAAGGAGCTGGAAGTGCCCAGCATCAAGGACCCGGTGACACGTTATGCCAGCGTCGATCCGACCCTGTACCACGCCATCCTCAACCGCTGCGTGGACCCGGGCACCGTTTGCATGGAAGACATGATGTACCACAGCGGCCATGGCAAGCAGGAAGCGGATTCCGCTGAAGGGCACGATGCCCACGCCGGCCATGACGCGCATGGAGGCCACCATGAATAAGTGTGTTTCCCCGAATTCAGCTGTAGCAGGTGTCGCCCATGTTTGAAAACCTGGACCTGACCAAACTCATTTTCGGTCGTCTCACCTGGGACGCGATTCCGTTCCATGACCCGATCATTCTCGCCACCTTTGCCGTGGTGGCAGTGGGTGGTGTGGCTACGCTGGTAGCGCTGACCCGCTACAAGCTGTGGGGCTACCTGTGGACCGAGTGGTTTACCTCCATCGACCACAAGAAGATCGGCATCATGTACATCATCCTGGGTCTGGTGATGCTGCTGCGCGGCTTCGCCGATGCCATCATGATGCGCCTGCAACAGGCCTTCGCCTTCGGCGACAACATGGGCTATTTGCCGCCGGACCACTACGACCAGATCTTTACCGCCCACGGCGTGATCATGATCTTCCTCTTGGCAATGCCGGTGTGGACCGGGCTCATGAACTAACTG
>NZ_JBNPEC010000177.1:0-7623 GCF_051117345.1 Alcanivorax sp. | reverse complement strand
GCGGGTCAGGTTATTGTGCCGGACCTTTAGCGGGAATGGGTCATCGGCCAGCAGGGGTTCGCGGATGGTATTGGCCAGTTGCAGGGCAATGGCTTATCCGAAGGTGTCTGCCTGATCGCGCATGCGGTCGAGCTGATTGTTGAGCAGCAGGGAACCTAGAATGGTCATGCCGCACAAAATCAGCAGTGAAATGGACAGGCCCAGCTTCCAGGCCACCGGGAAGTATTCCGGCACATAGGGAGCCAGCCACTCGCCAATGCGGCTGGGCTTCGTGGGGCGGGCTTGTCCTTGCGGCTCCTCGGTCACGATGCTTCCCTGTTTGAGTCGTAACGGTCACTTTGCACGCTTGTCAGCGGCGGGTCATGCTGTCAGATTCACAGGTCGATCCGGGCAACTTCGTGGGCCCGGGCTGGCTCTGCGTCGGCTAAGACCGCCGAAACGGTGCAGAGTTCTTGTTGGTTTTGCACCTGCGCCGACATCACAACAATGAGCAGACGAATATGCTAACAATAGCACTTTCGTCGTGCCGGGTAAGTAGTTGTCTACGGAGACCGGCTGAACCGAGATCGGGAAGAGTGAGTATGGCATTTATGCGTGAGCGGCAGCTTGCCGCCAATGGTCTGGATTTTTTCGTGGCTGAGGCCGGGGACCCGGGACACCCTCTGGTGTTGTGTCTGCATGGTTTTCCGGAATGTTGGGCTTCCTGGCGCTACCAGTTGCCGGTACTGGCACAGTCCGGTTACCACGCGGTGGCGCCGGATCTGCGCGGTTACGGCTATACCGGCGGCCCGGTGGAGGTGGATGCCTACCGGCAAAGCGTGTTGGTGGAGGACGTGGTCGCCCTGATCAAGGCGCTGGGCCATGACTCGGCAATCCTGATCGGTCACGACTGGGGGTGTGCGCTGACCTGGCAGGTGGCGCGCCGCTATCCACAGATGATTCGTGCGGTGGTGGGCATGTCGGTCCCCTATGGCGGGCCGGCTCCGGAGGCGCCCACCGTCTCCATGCAGCGGCTGTTTGAGGATCGCTTCTTCTACATGCTCTACTTCCAGCAGCCGCAATTGCCGGAGCAGGAGCTGGAAGCGGATGTGCCCACCAGTCTGCGCAAGATCTTCCACAGCCTGTCAGCGGATGGTATCGCAGATTTCCGGGCGCGCCCGGATGACACCGGCTTTCTGCAATCCATGCCTACCCCTGACGAGCAGCCTCGCTGGATGCGCGAGGAAGACCTGGCCTATTACGTGGAACGTTTCCAGCACAGCGGTTTTACCGGGCCAATCAATTGGTATCGGGCCATGGATGCGTCCTGGGAAGAAAGCCGCGACGATGATAACTGGCAGCTTCCCATGCCCAACCTGTTTATCGGTGGCATGCAGGACCCGGTGATCGTGTTTGGTCAAAAGGCCCTTCAGCGGATGCCCGATTACATTCCGGACCTGCGTACGGTGATGCTGGACCAGTGTGGGCACTGGATACAGATGGAACAGGGCGCCGAGGTCAACCGTGAAGTGATCGCATTCCTGGAGGAAGTCGATGGCAAAGGCTGAGCAACCCAGCAACTTTCATCGGGTGGGTGAGTTCCACCGCGCCTTTTCCCTGCCGGTGGAGCCGCAACCGGTAGTGCCGGACGATGCCACTATCCGCTTGCGCCTGGCCCTGCTGCTGGAAGAGTTTCACGAACTGGCTGAGGCCACTTGCCAGCAGCCCGATGCGGATCAACAGACCTTTCTCGACACCCTGGCGGTGGCCAGGGAGCAACTGACGTCGCTGGGCGGGTTTCGTGTTGACCTGGTGGAAGTGGCCGATGCACTCACAGACATCAATTACGTTACCTATGGCGCCGGGCATACCTTCGGCATAGATCTGAACGCCACCTGCGAGGAAGTGCATCGCAGCAACATGAGCAAGCTGGGCGCCGATGGCAGGCCGGTGAAGGATGAGCGCGGCAAGGTCCTCAAGGGGCCGGCCTACTCGCCGCCAGCGCTGGCACCGGTGCTGGCCCGACAGGGCGGGAACGGCGTGACCTGAACCGCAACGCCCGGTCGAGAGGCTGCGGTGCTGGTGATACGTTGCCGGTTGGCAGCGAGTGATGAGGCGCGAGTTGCGAAGGGCAAGCCCGTATTGCTTTTCGCGACTCGTCCCTCGTCACTCGCTTCTGTTTAAGAGCCTGGAAAGCAATGTGGTCCACGCGGTCCTAAATCTGCAGACTCATATCCGCCGGCAACTGATCGGTCAGAATTTCAAAGGCGCCGCCGTGGGCGCTATGCAGTATCCGCTCCGGTTGCCCGCGCCGGGACAAGGTGGCGGTGACGCTGGCCAGTTTGCTGTTCAGACAGATCTTGTTGCCGCCGGGCGGGTTGTAATAGGTGAGGGCGGCCACCCTGTCTGCCACCGTGGTCATGTTGATGCTTAAGCGAGCATCGCCGTTACCGGTCTGCAGGGCCCACTGGAAAGGGCGGTAGTCCGCGTTGGCGCGCAGGGCACGGGACAGGCTGTTGAACAGCAGGGTTTCCCCGTCCAGCCGCAAGGCCGCAATGGACAGCTGCGGGCTATACAGCGGCCCCACCTTCACCTGGGCGGTGGCGCATTCGAGAAAAGCGTCCGGCGCGTTGTCGAAGCCCACTACCTGGCCCCAGGCATAGCGGTCGGTATGCTGGCTTCCCCAGTTATGGTTTTCGCTGCCTGGCCATTGGTCCAGCACAATAGTTTCCCCATTCAGGGTCAGGGTGCCGCTGAGGCGGATATGGGGGCGGCTGACCAGCGACTTGGCCTTGGGCAGGGGGCGCTGGTAGAAGCTCTCAGGCAGAAACAGCAGTGGGGCTTCCCCGTCATCGTAGTGCAGATCCCAGCTCAGTTGTTCGTTGTCCCGGCGCAGCTGTCCCTGCAGGGCACCAGGCTGCAGATGGTTATCACCGGCGTCCACCTGCATCTTTGCGGTGCTGAAACGGCAGGCATCCAGGGGGAACTCTTCCTTGAACGCGTGGGTGCGTTGCCGGGCACCATCACTCCATACCGCCCACACTTCCCCCAGGGCCGGGCGCCGGTCCCGGGCGCGGAACAGGGTATAGCGAATCCAGATGGCCTGGGGTTTGTGCGGATGATTGGCGCGCACAAACCAGGATTCGTAGTGGCCGCCTTTGGGGGGTGCCTGCAGGCCGTAGTAGGGAATCATGGGGGGCTCCTTGGTCTGGACGATCAGCGGGATGAGCCGATGCCATGATCTTGCTGGTAAGCCTGCTGTTCGTCCACCAGTCGCAGGGCAGTAAAGGGAAAGGCCAGCATGCTTTCCCGGTAAGCCACTTCCGCCTGGCCGATGGTCTGCTGGTTCCGGTAGACCGTCATTGGGCAGGTGATCAGCGAGGCCAGCAGACCGTTGCGTCCGTACTGCTTTTTGCCTTCCACGCGCAGCGGGCCCAGCTCCGGGTGGTTGAAGGTGAGCCAGTAATGGGGGCCGTTCAAATGGATGGTCAGTTCCCCTTCGCAGGCGAAGTCCTGTCCGTCCAGGCTGACGGTGCCGCGAAAGTAACGCGGGGCACTGACGCTGAAGATGCGGGTGGTAAAGGCGCGAATCTGGAAGGCAAAGGGTTGCTGGCGGCCCTGACTGTCCAGTTGCAGCCAGCCGCTCATACGTTCCTTGAGTAACAGGCCCAAAGTCATGCGCATTCTCCTTGTGGTGGTGTGTGGGTGGAATCGATCTCGTCGAGCAGTTCCCGGGCGAGGGTGTCGGCGGCCCGGCTGGCCATGGCCATGATGGTGACCTGCGGGTTGGCGCCCAGGCTGGTGGGGACGCTGGCGCCATCCATCACATACAGGCCCGGGTGGCCGAATACCTGGTGATTGCTGTCGCAGACGCCCTGTCGAGCAGAGGCGGCAATGCGCGCTGTGCCCAGTGGGTGATAGGCGCTGATCAGGAAATCCGTGGGTTTCAGGGGAGAGCGCAGAAAACGCGCCAGCTCGGCGCGGTTGTGAATGCGCACGATGCGGTTAAGGCCGGGGATCAGCACCTGCTCGGCACCCGCGTCCAGATACCAGCATGCCAGGGCATGGATGCCGCGTTTGAACAGGGCAAAGTCCTGCCGGTTCATATGGTAGCGGATCAGCGGCAGCCCCCGGTGCGGCCCCCGGCGTACCCGCCCCTCGCTGGTGTCGCGGATCATGAAGCCGAAGTAGGCGGTATGCGGATAGTCTTCGGTAAAACGCACCCAGTCTTGCCCGAACAGGGGGTTGAGCAGGCTGTGGCCGGCCAGCGGTATGGTGCCGCCTTCGAACATCAGGCCCTGTTCTTCCCAGTCCGATACCCCGTACCCCTGAGGAATGCTGCGCCCGTTGGCGAGATCCTGTTGCGGAAAGAGGGCATTGACCACCCCTGCCGGGTGCAGGGTCAGATGGCGACCCAGGTGACGGTTGCGTACACCTTGTTGTTGCAGGAACAGGGGCGTGAACAGGCTGCCCATGGCAACAATGGTGCGCTGGCTGGTCAGTTGCAGCGTCACCGTGCGCCCGGCGGTATTGGTGCCGCGGGCGGTGACGCCGGTAATGCGGTTGCCGTGGCGATGCAATCGTTCGGCCCGGAAGCCGCTGAACAGGAAGGCGCCCCGTTCCAGGGCCCGGGGAATGTAGCTCACGTTGGTGGATTGCTTGGCATCCGTGGGGCAACCGAACTGACACAGCCCCTGGCCGTCACATCCCTGGGCATTGCGCATCAGCGGCTGGCGCTGCAGGAAGCCATTGGCAGCGGCGCCCTGGTCGATGATGTCGCCAATGGGGCCGACAGTCTCTGCCGTCGCCTGCTGTACGCAGAGCATGCGCTCCACGCCCTCGAACCAGGGGGCCAGATTCTGTTCGGTGAAACCATGCAGCCCCTGTTCCCGCCAGCGGGCCAGTACCGATGGCGGGGTACGCATGCAGGTGCCGGAATTGATGGTGGTGGTGCCGCCCACATTGCAGCCCACCGGTACCGGGATGATGGCATTGCCGGTGGCCACGGTGGCGCCCCAACTGCGGTAGAGTTTGGGGATCACCTCGGTGAGTTTGCCGTTGAAGTGACTGCGGTCGTAATACTGGCCTTCCTCAATGATCACCACGGCCAGGCCTCGGCAGGCCAGCTCGTAGGCCGCTGCGGCGCCGCCAGCGCCGCTGCCCAGGATCACCACATCCGCTTCCAGAGTCAGGTCTTCCTCGCAGTCCCGGGCGGCGGTGATCTGCTGTTGCCAGCGAAAGGTTTCGATCTGGGCGGGCAGTTGCACCGGTTGCCGACAGCCGGTGGCGTGCTCCACCTGATCATCCAGTACATAGGCGGCCTTGAAGGGCAGAGCCAGCAGGCGGAGCAGTTTGCCGGACACCGTGGTGGTGGCCAGTTTGTCGAGAAAGCGGGCCTGGCGGGCCCGGCTGGCTCGATGGAAGGCACGACCCCGCACCAGACGATGACGGTTATCGAGCCACAGCAAGCCGGCTTTCAGGCTGCGTTGTAGGGCCGGATGGCCGGCCAGTTGTGTATCCATCTTGCCGAGCAGTGCATCGGTATCTGCCGCCGGCAGGGTCTCCCCGGCGGGGAAAAGCGCGCGGCACAGGGCGATGGCGGTGGGGTGGTGGCGAAGCGTTAGTTGTCCCATGGCTTCAGTGTAGTCAGCGCGAGAATGCGTGCTTGTCTTCGCAGACAGCTGCCGATTGTGGCTGCGGGCAAAAACATTGATGTCGATCAAGGCGTGCTGATAGGGAAGGAGAGAGGATAGCAGCGGGATATGATCCCGCTGCGTATGCTTCCGGTTGTCTCCGGAACTCTTTGGCCCCGGTTTCCGGGGCCTTTCTTTATGCGTTGTCAGATTGCTGGCTGCCCCGTCTGAAAGCGACGGGGCAGCGGTTCGCCGGTTATTGCTCGGTCTCCTCTACCGGTGGCTCCTCTTCCGCTTCACAATCGGTGCCCACGACCACCGCATGGGCGGCTACGTAGAGCGGGTCAGCGTCGACCGCGATGGTGAAGTCCAGCATGCTGGTGGGTTCCAGCGGCTCCTGGGTGTTGCCGAACAGTCCGGGTGCATTGGTAGGCAGTTCTTCTGCTCCTGCATAGACGTGAGCTTCCAGCAGGCCAAAGCCTTCGAAAGTCTCATAGGTCAGGTGCAGGAAGCTGCCGTCATAGGTGTAGCTGACGGTGCCCACATGGGTGCCTTTGCTGAGATCATGCTGGCCGGCACCGGCATACAGATCCACGCTACCATCGTCGCCGGGCAGCACGGTGATCTGCCAGCCCCAGTTGCCGAAGCCCAGTTCCTCGAAGGTCTTGTCACCAACGCCATAGGCGGTTTCAGCGCCCGGGCATACCGGTGGGGGCGGATCGTCATCTTCACAGTCAATCAGGTACTCACTCCAGGTGGCCCAGTTGCCGCGATCGATAATGCGGTCGCCATCGGCCCAGGCGGTTTCCTCCTGAGTGGTGTCGCCGTCGGTCTTGCTGACAACGGCATGGGCCGCCAGGGCAACCAGATCGCCGCATTCGGCTGTCAGGTCATCCAGAGGGATCTTGAACTGGAAGGTGTTGGTGTCCAGGTCCTCGGCGACGTAGGGGAACTGGCCGGGAATCGGGTTGCCGTTATTGGTCTGCGGCATGTCATCCAGGGATTCTCCCGCGAACAGGTGGACCTCATTGAGGAGCCAGCCGCCGGTGGTTTCATAGGTGATGTAGAGGAAATGAGCATCGGTTTCCAGGCAGACGGTGCCTACATCAATGGTTTGGCCAGCAAACAAGGTTCGGCAGGGTTCGCTGGGGTCGATTTTGCTGGTGGCTAATCGTGCGTCGGCAGTCAGTCCGTTGCCGGAACTGCCGCCACCGCCACAACTTGCTAGCAGCGCGGAAAAGACAAACAGCCAAAAGGCTGTAAACAGGGATTTAGGGTAGGTAACCATGACCAGACTCCTTACTGGGTCGCGGTTACTGGCTCAACTGCGTGACTGGGTCAGTAAACCGTTGGGATAGACATAGGGGATAAGCAACCTTATTTTGTGAACTGCATCACAAAGTGTAGCGCTGTGAAGAAGGCGTGAGAGTCCGGCGGGGGGCTGAATTTTTTCCTCAGTGTTTTCCGTGAGAGAGGCAGCTCTTTTGTATGGCTTTCTCATTACGTAAAAAAGCGTACATTTTGGCACTGAACAAGAAGGAATAGCGCAGCTGTGCACTGCACGGAGAAAGGCGGCCACCGGCAGAAGCCGGTGGCCGGAAGGACGTGCTTACCAGTGAATGCCTTTGAAAAGGCGTGAAAAGGCTGCCTGTTCGCGGCGAATCTTCTTCGGTGAGCTTTCCTTGTCGCCCAGGGCCGCGGAGGAATCCGAGAATAGCTTGTAGCCGGTATTCATGATGGTCTCGGTGACCTTGGGAGTCAGGAAGTGCATTACCTGGCCCATCACGCCAAGATTGGTGGCGATACGCTTGGGCTGGCGCACGATGGCATCACAGATCATGTCCGCTGCCTGGGCGGGGCTGATGGGGGGAACATGATTATAGAGCTTGGTGGGCGCGATCATCGGGGTGAGAACCAGCGGCATGTTGATGGTGGGAAAGCGAATGCCGTCATGAGCCAGTTAGCTGGAGGCGGAGCGGGGGAACGAATTTAGGGCGGCATTAGACGCACC
>NZ_JBNPEC010000103.1:0-7717 GCF_051117345.1 Alcanivorax sp. | reverse complement strand
CTATGAATTCGCGTCCTACTGCGCTGATATCCTCGGAATCAAGAATCTGGCGGGGATTAGCCACCCGGTTGTCGATTTTCTGGTCCACACCGCCCTGTCTGCAGAGGAAGAGGCCGAGTATGTGCTCAGTCTTCAAGCACTGGACAGGATGTTGCGCTACCAGCATTACGGCGTCCTGAATTACCATATTCGCCATCACCGGGTTGCCTGGTGGGACCGATTTTCCCGTCCCCCGGAACCGATCCCGTTCGGGTTAGGTCTGGATACCTGGTGGATGAAAAATAAATAACGCGCGCACGCTCCACGCTGGCATGTACAAGCCTGGCCACACTGATTCCTGGTGGGCCAGCACCAATTACGCGACGATACCGGGAGTAGCGACAGACATTGTTGCGCTAGCCCGTTGCATGTTGCCAGTGAGCGTGCCGCATCAAAAAGGAGTCATTATGGCCATTCACAGCACTGTGCTGCGTGGGCTGTTTGTTGGGCTGTGTGCGTTCACAGCATTGGCACATGCCGAAACCCACAAGAGCCATGCCATTGCCATGCATGGCGAGCCCAAGTATTCCGCCGGATTCTCGCATTTTGATTACACCAACCCCAGCGCCCCCAAAGGCGGCGAGCTGCGGCTGCATGTGATTGGCGGTTTCGACTCTCTCAACCCCTTTGTCTCCAAGGGCCGCGCCGCCGCCGGCATGGCGTATCTGGACAACTCTTATCTATACGATTCACTCACTGTGCGCGGTGAAGACGAACCCTTCACCCAGTACGGATTGCTGGCGGAAAGCATCGAATGGCCGGATGACCGCAGCTGGGTGCGCTTTCATTTGCGCGAGGAAGCCCGTTTCGCAGATGGAGAACCCGTGCAGGCCGACGATGTGGCCTGGACCTTTGACACCCTGATGGAGAAAGGCAAACCTTTCTACAGCTACTACTACGCAGCCGTTGAACGCGTGGAAATCAACGATCCGCGCACCGTTACCTTTCACTTCAAGGCCAGTGACAACCGGGAACTACCCCTGATTATCGGCCAGCTCCCCGTGCTGCCCAAACACCACTGGAAAGACCGGGAATTCGACCAGGATGGCATGCAGCCCCCTCTTGGCTCTGGGCCTTACAGCCTGGCCGAAGCGAAACCCGGCAAGAAAGTGGTTTACCAGCGCCGCAAAGATTACTGGGCGCAATCGCTACCTGTCATGAAGGGACGAAACAACTTCGATCGCATCATCTATGATTACTATCTGGATGAAACCGCCGCGCTGGAAGCCTTCAAAAGTGGTCGCTACGACTGGCGCCATGAAAACAATTCAAAACTCTGGGCCACAGCTTACCGGGGCCCGGCCTTCGAAAACGGCAAGATTGTTACCGATGAAGTCAGCCACGGAAATCCTTGGGGCGCACAGGCTTTCATCTTCAATCTGCGCAAGGAGTTGTTCCAGGATGAGGCTCTGAGAGAGGCGATTGCTTACGCCTTTGACTTCCAATGGTCCAACGACAATTTGTTCTACGGACAGTACAAACAGAACCGTAGCTACTTTGATAACTCCGAAATGGCCGCCACCGGCCTTCCCTCCAAGGCAGAATTGGCACTGCTGGAGCCATACCGGGAGCAACTTCCAGAAGCGGTTTTCAGCAAGGAATATCAGCCACCCAAAACCGATGGGTCCGGTCGTCCCCGTGAGAACCTGCGCAAGGCATCCATGTTGCTCAAGGAAGCCGGCTACCAGCTCCGTGACGGCCAGCTTTATACCCCAGACAACAAACCGGTTCGCTTCGAGTTTCTACTCAGCTCTCCGGCCTTTGAACGCATCGTTCTGCCTTTCTCCCGTAACCTGAAGGCACTGGGTATTGTTGCCAACGTGTCCAAGGTCGATTCATCCCTGTGGGTTGAACGCATCCAGAATTTTGATTTCGACATGATTGTCTATCGTATGGGGCAATCCAGTTCACCGGGTAATGAACAACAGGAATACTGGTCTTCCGAGGCTGCCGACCAGCCCGGCAGCCGCAACCTGATCGGCATCAAGAATCCGGTTGTAGATGCGCTGGTGGATAAGATCGTCGCAGCCCAGACCCGTGAAGAACTGATCACCCGCTGCCGGGCCCTGGACCGGGTGCTGCAGTGGCAACATTACAGTGTCTTCAACTGGTATTCGGACCAATACCGACTCGCCTACCAGTCCCGCCTGCGACACCCTGAACTTGGCAAGTACGTTGGCATGGATGCGGCCCTGGACACCTGGTGGGATAGCACAGCGAAATGATGCGCTACTACATTGCCAAACGGCTGCTGCTGGTTCTTCCTACCCTGTTCGGCATCCTGCTGCTGAATTTTCTGGTGATACAGGCAGCACCTGGCGGGCCGGTGGAAAAGACCCTGGCGGAACTGCAGGGAATCGGTGGCGGCGGCACCGGCAGCAGTTTTGCCGGCGGCAGTGCGGACACCGTCAGTGGCGGCGAATACCGGGGCTCCCGGGGGCTACCACCGGAGCTGGTCGAGCGCATCGAAAAGATGTACGGCTTCGACAAGCCTGCCCATGAACGTTTCTGGTTGATGATCAAAAACTATTTCAGCTTTGATTTCGGTGAATCCTATTACCGGGACCGATCCGTCACCGAACTGATTGTAGAACGCTTACCGGTGTCCATCTCGCTGGGGCTGTGGAGCACGCTGATCGCCTACATGATTTCCATTCCACTGGGCATTCACAAGGCAGTCAGAGATGGCTCGCGCTTCGATGTCTGGTCGAGCACCGCCATCATTATCGGTTTTGCCATCCCCAGCTTTCTGCTGGGTATCCTGCTGATCGTGCTGTTTGCCGGCGGCTCCTATTTCGAGTGGTTCCCGCTTCGCGGGCTCACCTCCGACAATTTTGATGAACTGAGCCTGTTCGGCAAGATTATCGATTACGCCTGGCATATTACCCTGCCCACTATCGCCATCGTGGTCGGCAACTTCGCCACCTTGTCCATGCTGACCAAAAACTCCTTCATGGACGAAATCCGCAAGCAGTATGTGCAGACTGCTCGAGCGAAAGGACTTAGCGAGAAGCAAGTGCTCTACGGGCATGTGTTCCGCAACGCCATGCTGATTATCATCGCCGGCTTTCCCGCCGCCTTTATCAGCATGTTCTTTACCGGTGTGCTGCTGATCGAATTCATCTTCTCCCTGGATGGCCTTGGGCTGCTGGGCTTTGAATCCGTGATCAATCGCGATTACCCGGTGGTCTTCGGCACCCTGTTCATCTTCACCCTGATCGGCCTGCTGCTGAAACTGGTCAGCGACCTGACCTATATGTGGGTGGACCCGCGTATCGACTTTGAGCGGAGGGACAACTGATGACTCTGCCCTCCCTGCGTTTCAGCAATCCGGTCTCGGCCCGCCAGTGGCAGGCTTTTCGCAGCAACCGGCGGGGCTACTGGTCGTTATGGATTTTCCTGGTGCTGTTTATCCTCAGTCTGGGCGCCGAATTCATCGCCAACGACAAGCCTCTGCTGGTCCACTATGACGGCGACCTCTACACCCCGGTATTCAAGGCCTACCCGGAAACCACCTTTGGCGGTTTTTTTGAATCAGAAGCCAATTACCGGGACCCGGTGGTGAAAGACCTGATCGAAGAGAACGGCTGGATATTCTGGCCACCGATTCGCTTCAGCTATAACACCATCAACTACGACCTTAGCGAACCGGCACCAGCCCCTCCCTCAACGGAAAACTGGCTTGGCACCGATGATCAGGGTCGCGATGTGGCCGCCGGATTGATCTACGGCTTTCGTATTTCCGTGCTGTTCGGGCTCATGCTGACCCTGTTCTCCAGCATCGTCGGCATTATTATTGGTGCCATTCAGGGCTACTACGGTGGCTGGCTGGATCTGGCCGGCCAGCGCTTTCTGGAAATCTGGTCAAGCATGCCGACCCTGTTTCTGATCATCATCATTTCCAGCTTCGTGGCACCCAGCTTCTGGACCCTGCTGATCATCATGCTGCTATTTTCCTGGATGGCACTGGTGGATCTGGTGCGGGCAGAGTTCCTGCGCTGCCGCAATATGGACTACGTGCGCGCCGCCCACGCCATGGGTGTACGCACACCGGTGATCATGTTCCGCCATATGCTGCCCAATGCCATGGTGGCCACCATTACCTTCCTGCCTTTCATTCTCAATGGAGCTGTGGTGACGCTCACTTCCCTGGACTTTATCGGTTTCGGGCTACCCCCGGATGCCCCGTCCCTGGGCCGTCTGGTGGGTCAGGGGAAAGCCAATCTACACGCTCCCTGGCTGGGAATCAGCGTCTTTGCCACGCTCACAGTCATGCTGACCCTGCTGGTGTTTATCGGCGAAGCCGTCCGTGATGCGTTCGACACGAGGAAGTTTCTGCAATGAGCCTCCTATCCCTGCGCGGCCTGACCATTCGATTCGGCCAGGATGTGGCCGTGGACAACCTGTCCCTGGATCTGGAACCCGGCCACATGCTGGCGCTGGTCGGCGAGTCCGGTTCCGGCAAATCTTTGACCGCGCTGTCGATGCTTGATCTGTTGCCGGATAGTGCCAGTTGGCACGCCGAGGCACTGACCCTGGATGGTGAAAACCTGCTCGGGCTCACGGAAAACCGCAAACGGGCCCTGCGCGGGGGCCGTATCGGCACTATTTTCCAGGAGCCTCTCACGGCCCTGAATCCTCTGCATACAGTAGAGAAACAGATCAGCGAAAGCCTGTTTGTCCATCAAGGCATGAGTCGCCCCAAGGCCCGTAAACGCTGCCTGGAATTGCTCGGCCAGGTGGAGCTTCCTGCCACCACGGAAATGCTGGGACGCTATCCTCACCAGCTCAGCGGCGGCCAGCGTCAGCGGGTAATGATTGCCATGGCCCTGGCCAACGATCCGCAGATCCTGATTGCCGACGAGCCCACCACTGCTCTCGACGTGACCGTTCAGGAAACCATTCTGACGCTGATCAAACGATTGCAGAACGAACTGAACCTGTCGATTCTGCTAATCAGCCATGATCTTGCGGTGGTCAGCCGCTTTGCCGATGACATCCTGGTCATGCACCACGGCAAGAAAGTGGAGGCCGGCCCCACGGCACAGGTGCTGGCAGAGCCCAAGGAGGCCTATACCCGCCATCTGATCAGCTCGGAGCCCCGTGGCCAGATGCCGCCGCTGGCGGAGGGTGCACTGCTGCTGCTGGAAGCCAGTGCCATGGCGGTTACCTTCAAGGAAAAGCGCCAGAGCCTGTTCGCCCCTGCCCGGTTGATGCGAGCAGTGGATGAGATTGATCTTTGCGTCAGGCGCGGCGAGACCCTGGGCATTGTCGGCGAATCCGGCTCCGGCAAATCCACCCTGGCCCTCGCGTTGTTGCGCCTGGTAAAAAGCCAGGGGCAGATTCTCATGGACGGCACCGACCTGCGCCAACTTAACCATCGACAACTGCGTGGCTGGCGTAGCCGCCTGCAGGTAGTCTTTCAGGATCCGTTCGGCAGCCTCAATCCACGCATGACGGTAGGCCAGATCGTGGCAGAGGGCCTGGCTGTGCATGCCAGCAGCATGCCTCGACAGGAAAGGGACGCCAAAGTCATTCAGATGCTTGAAGAGGTGGATCTACCAGCAGAAGCCCGCCATCGCTATCCCCATGAGTTTTCCGGTGGCCAGCGCCAGCGCATCGCCATTGCCCGCGCCCTGATCATGGAACCGGAGCTATTGATTCTGGATGAGCCCACTTCGGCACTGGACCGGAGTGTGCAGTACCAGATTCTGGAGTTGCTGAAATCACTGCAAAAGAAACACGATCTCAGCTATTTGTTTATCAGCCATGACCTGAAAGTGATTCGTTCTATCTGCCACCGGGTCATGGTCATGAAGGATGGCAAGGTGGTGGAACAAGGCGACACCAACGCCATTTTCGACCAACCGCAGCACAGCTATACCCACAAGCTGATGTCCGCCGCCTTTGCCTGAATGGAAGCCGCAGGGAAACACACCGTTGCATTTGGCAGCCCGTGAAGAGGCGTCAAACCCTGTTTAATTGCCTATACTTGGCCCAGTCGTTATGTTGGCCACCAATCGGAACAACCAGAACCACGAGGGATGACCATGGGATTTCTAGCAGGCAAACGCTACCTGATTGTCGGCGTCGCCAGTGACCGCTCCATTGCCACCGGTATCGCCGAAGCAATGCATCGCGAAGGCGCCGAGCTGGCCTTTACCTACCAGAACGAGAAACTGAAAAGCCGTGTCGTGAAAGCGGCCGAACGCTATGGCAGCAACGAAACACTATGCTACCCCTGCGATGTCGTCAGTGACGAAGAGATCGAGGCAGTATTCACGGCTCTGGGCGATCAATGGGATGGGCTGGATGGGATTATCCACGCGGTGGGCTTTGCACCTGGCAGCGAGCTGGATGGCAACTTTGCGGAAGTGGCAACCCGTGAAGGCTTCCGCATCGCCCATGATATTTCCAGCTACAGCTTCGTTGCCCTGGCCAAGGCCGGGCGTCAGATGATGGCCAACCGCAATGGCTCCCTGCTGACACTCACCTATCATGCCGCGCGCCAGACTGTGCCGAACTACAACGTGATGGGTCTGGCCAAGGCCAGCCTGGAAGCCTCTGTCCGTTATCTGGCTTCCAGCATGGGGCCTGACGGCATTCGTGTGAACGGGATTTCCGCCGGCCCCATCCGCACCCTGGCGGCATCCGGTATCAAGAAGTTCCGCAGCATGCTGGACTACAACGCCGCCAAGGCACCGTTACGCCGGAATGTGACCATTGAGGAGGTGGGTAATGTTGCCGCTTTCCTGTGCTCTGACCTGGCATCCGGTATCACCGGCGAAATCACCTATGTGGATGCCGGTGCCAGCACGGTATCCATGCCTTTTGAGCTTGAAAACGAGTAAATCAGGGAAAGGAATTGCGGCAAAAAAAAGCTCACCAGCGATGGTGAGCTTTTTTTGTTTCTACCGATCGATTACTGATCGGCTGAACTGCTACTCAGACGTTCCGGATTAATATCCACATCGCCTTCGTCGCGCAACAGTGCAACCACCTGACGGAAGTTACGTTGCCCTTCGATATTTCCCAGCTCAAGTAGCGCAGCCTGTTGCTGGGCGTCGGAAAGCGGTTCGGCATTACCGTCTTCCACACGAGTTACCTGATAGGCAACCAGGGAGCCGTCACCCACGCGGGTCAGTTCGATAGCGGAACTTTCCCCTTCCTCTGTCTTCGGCAGTGCAAAAGCGCCGCTGACCACTTCCATGGAAGGTTCTGCCCCGCCACGTTGAAGGCCTTCCTGCTCTTCAATCCCGGTCTCGAACAAAGTAGCGATCTCATCCAGCGTCGCGCCCTGCTGCAATTTTTCCTCTGCCTGCGCTGACAATTGCTGCACCTTGTCAGCGGCCCGCTCACCCTTGAGGCGCTCGCGAATCGCGAAGGAGACATCTTCCAACGGAAGTGGCTCCGCCGGCTTGTCGTCGAGGATACGTACGGCCAGGTACTCACCAGGGGCGGTCTCGATCAGATCACTGTTGTGGCGATCCTTGCGAACCTGATCACTGTTGAGAGCTTGCTGCACCTGACGAGCAGACAACGGCTCAGGTAGCGACGACAGGGACACCCAATCGGTGATGACTACCTCAATGCCAACCTGCTCAGCGGGAACGCTCATGTCGCTGTGCTCATACAGCAGCTCTTCGAGGCGTGCCACATCTTCATTCAGCAGGGTTTC
>NZ_JBNPEC010000004.1:0-35679 GCF_051117345.1 Alcanivorax sp. | reverse complement strand
GGTTGGGGCCAGGGGCGCGCCCTGTTCGGTGGGCTGGTTGGCGCCGTGCTGTTTGACCACCTGGAAAAAACGGTGGCTGCCGGCAAGACGTTGCGCAGTTTTTCCCTGTCCTTTGTGGCGCCCATGGCACCTGGGCCGATCGGCTTGCACAGTGAGGTCTTCCGGGAAGGGAAGTCTGTGATGCAGGCCATGGTAACGGCCCGCCAGGAGGGACAGGTGGTGGCCGCCATGCTGGTGAGCCTGGGCGCGGCGCGGGAGTCCCGGGTGATCGTGGCGCCGCCTGCAGCTCCGGCTATGCCGGCGCCGGATCGTTGTATCGAGCTGCCTTTCATTGCCGGTCTGACACCGGATTTTCTGCAGCATTTCCAGATGCGCTATGCGGATGGCATGCCCCCTTTCAGTGGCAGTGAAGTGCCGGATTTCAGTGGCTATATGGGTTTTCGCACACCGCCGCAGGCCATGAGCACGGCGGCACTGATCGCGCTGGTCGACACCTGGCCGCCGTCGGTGTTGCCCATGTTGAAGAAACCGGCCCCCGCCAGCTCGCTGACCTGGACCATGGAGCTGCTTGACGATCCGCTGTCGCGTCCTGCGGATACCCTGTGGCAGTATCGGGTAAAGACGGACCAGAGCAGTGACGGTTACGGTCAGAGCCAGGCGACGATCTGGGATGGGGAAGGCAAAGCGGTGGCGCTGAGTCGCCAGACATTTACGGTATTTGCATGAAAAAAGAATTACCGCCGATCAAGGCGAGAACCCTGGGTGAAAGGGTGCCACGGCGCGGACACTGGCTGCTGTCCGGCTTGGGCCGGGTGATTCTTTCTGCCATGGGATGGCGGATCGTCGGCACACTGCCCAATGTGGAGCGCGCGGTTCTGGCGGTAGCGCCGCACACCTCCAATATGGATGGTGTGGTGGGTATCAGTGCGATTCAGTGCCTGCGAATCCATGTGAAGTTCATGGCTAAACACACCCTGTTCGAGGGGCGCCTGGGCAAGCTGATGGTCTGGTTGGGCGGGATACCGGTAAACCGGGACAGTGCCGACGATGTAGTGGATCAGACTACCTCGGTGATGCGACAAAAACCGTTCTGGCTGGGCATTGCACCGGAAGGGACACGGGATGGGGCAGAGCGCTGGAAAACCGGCTTCTACCGGATTGCCGAACAGATGCAGATCCCCATCGTGGTGATCGGTTTCTGTTACCAGCGGCGCCAGGTTCGTATTGTCGGCAGCTTCATGCCCAGCGGTGACATGGAGCAGGACATGGCCAGGATTGTGAAGACACTGGCGGATATCGTGCCGCGCCGCCCTGATCGTTTGTCCGCGCCGTTGCGGGAGCTTCGGCAAAAAAATCAGGCCTGAGCGGCGTTGTCCTGCTCGTCCAGGCGGCTGAGAAACTGCTGGCGGCGCTGGGCCGATTGCAACGCAAAGGCCAGTGGCCGATGCAACTCGTTGAGCAGGGCCTCATCAGCAGCAGAAAACGGCTGAGAGCCGGCCACTTCCACGATACCCAACGCAAATTCCCCCTGATGTATCGGCCACAGTAGCAGGGTGGCGGGTTTGCGCTTGCCTTCCCCGACTTCCAGATCCAGATAGCCTTCCGGGACACTGTGTTGCTGTATCAGCAGCTTCTGGTTGAGTGCTGCACCGAGCAGCGTTTCATCCTGGGGGAGTCTACGGCGTTCTTCTGCGCCGGCATTAAGGCCCCAGCCCGCCAGGCGGACCAGTTCCTGATCTTCCAGTGTGTAGGCGGCTCCCGCCTTTACGTCAATTTGTTCCACCAGGTAGCTGAGTACCCGTTCGAGGAGTTGCGCCGGTGTCAGGTTGCCAGCAATGCGCTCGAGAAACAGGTTGAGCTGCTGTTGGCGCAAGGTGTCCTTTTCGGCCTGTTCGCGCCAGCGGGCCAGCTGAGTGGATTCACTTTCCAGCAGCAGGTTGTTGGCGAAATTACGGCGTGCACTAACATCCAGAATGTAGCCATTGAGCGTGCAGATAATCAGCGGAATGGCGAAGTACAGCAGCATTGATAGAAGCGGCAGCGGCAGTTGCCGGAACAGGGCGACAAGCAGGGCTGCCGCCAGGGCGCACAGACAACTGATGAGCGTCTGCCGTGGCGGCAGGCGCAGGATCGAGAAACCGATGATCAGGATATAGATGGTTTCAAAGGCGGAAATTTGCCCGGGGAAAACGCCGTCGAAACGGATGGCGCCAAGCAGGGTGCCGGTGAGGGCAAGGCCCAGGGCCAGATACATGACGCTGATGGTATGCGGCTTGAGCCAGGACAGGCGGGTGCTACACCACAGGGCTACCAGCGCTACAGCAATGGGATACACCCCGTAATTGCGCCAGGCGACTATTTCTGCAGTCTCTACCAGCAGGACCACTGGCAGTACCACCACCAGGTACAACAATCCGAGCAGATAGACAGAGTGGCTGATCAGGTCC
Organism: Alcanivorax sp.; assembly: GCF_051117345.1. Taxonomy (GTDB): domain Bacteria; phylum Pseudomonadota; class Gammaproteobacteria; order Pseudomonadales; family Alcanivoracaceae; genus Alcanivorax. The sequence goes on along the minus strand of NZ_JBNPEC010000004.1, from coordinate 33,232 downwards.
CTGGCACGGCTATGAGCATGTTCGCGATAGCGAGTTTCCAGCTCGCTATCAAAAGTCACCAGCAGGCTGTCGAGCGCATTGCGCAGAACGCCTTCCTGGTTTTTGCTGATCGCTGCTTCCGATGCTGCGGACATGGATGTTTACCTGATTATTATTCCGTGATGCAGTGTTGATTCGCGAGCTGTGACAGCGCAGTATTTTGGCAGCCTGATCGCGAATAAACCCTGTCGCGATATTCAATAATGATCACAACCAACAGGAAGCATCATGACCGATACTGCCCGTTTTGAACAAGCCCAAAAAGATGTGAAGACCCTGGATCGCAAGCCCGGCAACGATGATCTGTTGTTTCTTTATGCGCATTTCAAACAGGGTAGTGCTGGCGATGTGAGTGGCAAACGTCCGGGAATGCTGGATATGGTGGGCCGGGCCAAGTACGACGCCTGGGCCAAGCTCAAGGGCATGTCTGCAGATGACGCCAAGCAGAAGTACATCGACAAGGTGGACAGCCTACTGAAAAGCCACAAGGGCTAAAACCGCATCCTGAGCTGATGATTCATCCCCTTGCCTGCAGCAGTTGGGCCTTGCCCAGCTGCGCCTCGCCGGCCAGGTTGCGGTAAAACCGTTGTAGCTCTGGTAGCTGGGCTTTCAAGGCCTGGCGCACCTGTTGCCGGGCATCTTCAATCTCTGTTTGCACCCGCTGTTTATCCGCCTGCATCTGGTTTTTTTGTTTTTCCAGTGCCGGGGGCAGGGCCGTGCTGCCCAGTCTTTCCAGGCGGTCTTCAATACGTTTCAGGCGATCACGGGCGTCGGTCAGACGGGCCCGGAAGTCTTCCGCATCCGGGGCGTTAACCAGAACCCGCTGCAGGTCCGCAATTTCCTGTTCGGTGGCGGCTTTTTCCATCTTGGCGGCAGTGCGAAAGGCGCCATTTGAGAGATCACGGGCGGTGGCGTGCTGGATGGCGTTATGTAACGTTTTTTCCTGCTGGCGAAGGCATTTGCGCACATTGCTGGCGTTGATCAGCTTGCCGGTGGCGTCCAGTACCTGGCTGTCGCGGTCGCGGATCATGGCCAGCACCAATTGGTCCATCACGGTGGTGCTGTTGCCGGCAACACTGTTGGTCAGCGAGCGGTAAAGGCGATCCGGGTCATCGGCCAGGGTTTGCAGCGCCTTCATGTTTTCCGCCACTTTGTTCAGGGCCAGGTTGTAGACCGGCAGGGCCTGCTCAACGGCTCCTTGTTTGCGCCAGTCATCGCCGGCCAGTACCAGCCCGGAGACGGCTCTGGGATTGCCGGGGAAGCGTGCGGCAATACGAACAAACCAGGTCCTTGCCCGCTCGCGGTCCCCGTCCCGGCGATAGCTTTCTGCCAATAGCAGTGCCGCATCCACCGCTGCGGGGCTGTTCTGTTCTACCTGATTCAATTGCTGGCGGGCGAATTCGGTATCGCCATCGCGCAGAGCCATGGCTGCCAGGCGCAGGCGGGCATAGTTGCCGAGGATCGGCTGGTTGATGCTGCGAGTCTGGTCGTTGTAGCGGATCAGGGTGGGGGTGTGGCTGTTGCTGGCATGTCCGCCCAGTATCTCCAGCAATTGCTGGTCCTCGGAGGAGAGAGCCAGGGTACGCGACGAGTCTGCCCGGCAGTCAGCAGGAGCCGCCTGCAGACTGGGGATCAGCAGTGTGCCGAGAAGGCAGAAAACAGCCAGGTTGATTGCTCTCATTGTCCTATCGTTTTGTTATTGGTTATCAGGGCTGAACACTCAGGCAATATCGGTAACCGATATTGCGATGGCGGTGCAAATGATAAACGGCGCTCGCCAGAGACAAATGGTGCGCCAACTGGGAGCGGAGAGAAGGAACTGGGTCACAGCGCGATACACAAATATGCATACCGTGAATGGTGAAAGGCACCACAGCGATGGTTTCTGGAAACCGCCCGAGTGTTTTGCCGGGGCCTTGCGGGCAAGACCCCGGTGGCAAGAGTCAGAAGGCCCGGAAGTTGGCGGCAATAATGCTGATCACCACCATGGCCACCAGCAAACCCACCACCATCAGCACAGTGGCGATAATGCCAAGCACTTTGCCGGCGGTGGTCATGCCTTCCCCTGACGGGTCCATGTTGCCGCTGCCCATGGCGTTGAGATCCTTGCTGCCCAGTATCCAGGCGACGATGCCCAAGGGTGCAAACAGCAGGATACCCAGCAGACCGAAGGTCAGCACCAGCCCGCCTCGATGGGCCGGGAGATTACCTTCGGGACGGGGTTCGACCTGTGAGGGGCGGCGGCGGTGGCGATGAGTGAGTAGGTATCCGAGCTGATCACGTCATCAAACATCCATTCCAGCAACACGGTCTGGTTGAAGATAATCCAGCCATTCTGCAGCAGGGTAAGCAGGCCCGCGATCATCACGAGCATGGCTGCTGTGCGGGCACGCTGCATGAATATACCTGCGAGCACAAAAGCGGTAATGGCCACCAGGGTGCCGGGGGCGATGGCGGGGATCAGGGAGAGAATATCAGGTCCCATAAGACATCCTTTTCGTTGGGAGTGATGAAATTAATGGTGAGTGGAAAGGCGTGACAGCGCCTGTTTGAGCAGGCTTCTCACTGCCCGCCAGCGATTGACCAGCAGCGACAGGAAAATCAGCGCGCAACCGGCCAGTTGCATCAGTGTCATCTGCTCGCTGAACCAGGCCGCGGCCATCAGGGCGGTCCACATGGGTTCCAGTACCATGATGACAACGCCGTGGCTGTGCAGGGACAGGCTCTGCGCATAGGTTTGCACAAGAAAGCGCAGGGCGGTACCCACGGTGGCACTGAGGATGACCCAGATTGCCAGCTCGAAGGTGGCGTTTGCCGCGGCCTCGCCCCAGGGCTCGAAAATGGCGGACAGGCTGCCCGTCAGCACACCGACCACCGCCAACACTACTGTGGTCAGCGCCAGGGCGGGAATGCGTGGGTGCTCAATGGCGTTGCCGCTGCGGTCGGTGGTGGAAATAGTGTTGGCGGCGCGGGTGTTGAGGTTGAAATAGAGCGCGAAGATGGTGGCCGCCGCCACAAAGAATAGTTGTCCGGCCTCCAGATGCAGTCCTTGTTCCAGTGACAACAGCGCCAGACCAGCAGCAGCCACCGGCAAAGCCAGCCAGGTACTGCCGGGCACTGGTTCGGCAAAGATCAGCCGGGCGATCACGGGTACCAGGACCACGCCCAGGCTGGTCAGAAAGGCCCCTTCGCCCACGTGTTCGGCCATGGCCAGCCCCATCACCCAGCAGCTCATGGCAATGCCGAAAACGGCACCCACCCGGATACAGCGGACTAGTTGCTGGCCGCTGAGCCGGCGCAGCTGGCGGTGGGCGACCATGGCCAGCAGGCTTGCCGCCAGCAGGAAGCGCAGCGACATGAACAGCAGCGGTGGCATGGCCAGCACCGCCTCTCGCGAGAACATCCAGCTGATGGCGGCCAGCAGGGTGACCACCAGAAGCAGCAGGTCGGCTTTGTGAGCTTGGCTAACAGGCACTGAACAGGATTCGCATGGCAAAAGAGCTGGCGATGGTAGCACAGGGTCGGGGCCGGGTAACGACTGTTCAGGCGACAACTATCAGGTCAAAGTAGACACGCATTATTCTGAGCGCGGGCCGATTCATGGTGCAGACGGTGATGCTGGTGAACCGCTTCAGGGCAGGAGCGAGTCGCGAGTTGAAAGTAGCGAAAGGCATATAACAATGCGGGTTCTGATCTTTTCGCTCCTTTCAACTCGTTACTCGTAACTTGAAAAGCGCCAAGTGCGATAACGATGCTGATATACCCGGGCGTTCCAAATTGTGCATGGCCTTGAACAGGGCGTGGCTTTAGTTATTGAGGTAACAATGTTTGCAGCCTGGCGAAACTGGCGCGACACGCGCCGGGTCAAGAAGATGGGATACACCGAAGCAGAATGGGATGCGGCGGTGGGCGACTGGCCGGTGTTGCAGCGCTACCAGGGCGATGAGCGGGCCCGACTGCGGGAGCTGAGTTTTCGCTTTCTGGCGCGCAAGAGTGTGGCACCGGGGAACAACTTCGCCATTACCGACGCTATGTGTCTGCGTATTGCCACCATGGCCTGTGTGCCCATTCTGGAACTGGGGCTGGACTGGTATGAAGGCTGGTATACGGTAATTCTCTATGAGGGCGATTTCATTCCCAATCGGCCCTGGCAGACTGAGGATGGTGTGGTGCATGCCAGTAGTCCAGTGCTGGCCGGTGAGGCCTGGCATCAGGGGCCGGTGATTCTGTCATGGGAATCGGTGCTTGAAGCCGGGCAGGGAATCAACGTGGTGATCCACGAGATGAGCCATAAACTGGACATGCGTCGCAACGGCGCCAATGGCGCGCCGCCACTGCATACAGGCATGAATCCGCGCCAGTGGCACGAGACCTTCACGGCGGCCTGGGACAGGCTGTTCGATGATTATGAGCAGCACCGGCCCTTGTCTATCGATCCTTATGCACTGACCGGGCCGGGTGAGTTCTTTGCGGTTTGCAGTGAAGCTTTTTTCGAGACGCCGGACTCGCTGCACCGCGACTGGCCGGATCTGTACCGGCTGCTGGCGCAGTTTTACCGACAGGGAGAACAGCCATGAAGTTTATCTTCGAAGTGCGGGTGAAGGCGGGCTTTACCGTGGAGGAATATGCTCAGGGCTGGGTGGAAGCCAGTGAAATCATTCAGCAGACCCCTGGCGCACGGGGCACCTACCTGCACCGCAAAATCGGCGAACCGGACAAGGTGCTGGCCATTGCCCACTGGGACAGCAAGGCTGACCGGGATGCCAAGGACGACAGTCGCAGTGAAAAGGTAAAGGCGATTCTGGCGAAACACGCCAAGGTTTGCGAGGTCACGGTAATCGGGGAGTTTGACGAACCGGAATGGCAGGTGCTTCCGGAATAGTCCGCTCCTACGACGGGGCGTCGTAGATGTTCCGTGGGATGGTAAGAAAGAAAAGAGCCGCCTTGCGGCGGCTCCAGGTGCCAGCTCAGTACTGCTGCTGGGCTTCTTCTTCAGGCAGGGTGATGTTGAGCTCGAGAATTTCGCAGCCGGAATCACGATCCACCTGCACATTCACGGCGTCTTCCCCCACTGGCACATACTTGCGTACCACCATCAGCAGCTCTTGCTGCAGCTGCGGCAGATAATCCGGACCGCCACGCGTGGAGCGTTCGCGGGCCACAATGATCTGCAGGCGTTCCTTGGCTACTGATGCGGAACTCTGCTTCTTGGGAAGCAGGTAACTGAAGATGCTCATCCCTTAGCCTCCAAAAAGACGGCCGAACAGACCTTTCTTGTTAACGTTGACGAAACGATGGGGCAGCTGGTCGCCCAGGAAGCGGGCTACCGCATCGCTGTACGCCTGACCGGCATCAGAATCGATATCCAGAATCACCGGGCTGCCGGCGTTACTGGCGTTCAGTACCGCCTGGGATTCGGGAATCACGCCGAGCAGTTCGATGGCGAGAATTTCCTGCACATCCTCCACGGACAGCATCTGGCCGTTCTCCACGCGCTCCGGAGAGTAGCGGGTGAGCAGCAGGCGGGCGGGAATATCCCCATCGCCTTGCTCGGCATGGCGGGTCTTGCTGGCCAGAATGCCGATAATGCGGTCGGAGTCACGCACACTGGAGACTTCCGGGTTGGTCACTACCACTGCCTCGTCGGCGAAGTAGGCGGCCATCAGGGCGCCTTTCTCGATGCCGGCGGGGCTGTCGCAGATGATGTAGTCCATCTTCATGTCATCGCGCAGGGCGTTCAGTACGCCTTCCACCCCTTCGGTGGTGAGGGCGTCCTTGTCGCGGGTCTGGGACGCGGGAAGGATGAACAGGTTGTCCACCTTCTTGTCCTTGATCAGCGCCTGCTTGATGTTGGCATCGCCACTGATCACGTTGACCAGGTCATAGACCACACGGCGCTCGCAGCCCATGATCAGGTCCAGATTGCGCAGGCCCACATCGAAATCAATCACGGTGGTTTTGAAACCGCGCAGGGCTAGGCCGGTGGCCAGCGCTGCACTGGTGGTGGTTTTGCCGACGCCACCCTTGCCGGATGTCACGACCACAATCTTCGTCACGCTCTTTCTCCTTACCTTCGTCTTTCTGTGGCGCTAGCTCAGCGCGGTAAATTGCATGGCGTCACCTTCCAGGGACAGATAGACAGCCCGGTTGCGGTGCGCTTCGGGCAGATCTTCGGCTACCCGGTAATGGCCGGCAATGGATACCAGTTCGGCATTCAGTTGCTGGCAAAAAATACGTGCGCTGCCGTCCCCACGGACGCCGGCCAGGGCGCGGCCACGCAGTTTGCTGTAGACATGGATGTTGCCTTCCGCCATCAGCTCGGCGCCGGTGCTCACCGGGGCCAGCACAATCAAATCGCCACGGCTGTAGACCTGCTGGCCGGATCGTACCGGTTGGTCCACCACTAGCGTCTCGATGCGCTGGGTGGCGGTGGGGACTTGTTCTTCTTCCACTTGTGGCGCGGGCTCGCTGCGGCGAGGCACATCGCGGCCACCGGACAGGCTCAGGGTGCCCAGCCCCAACATGGCAGCGGTATCGTTATCAATGCCGGTCGTACGGGCCAGGGCCACCAGGTTGACCCCCAGGCTACGTAGCGTGTCCACGGCGGCCATCAGGGCCACCGGGTCCACATCCAGATCCGGGCTCACGTCAATAACCACCGGGGCTTCCTGCAGCCATTGGGCGGCATCTTCCAGCCGTTGGCTGACTTCCTGATGCAGCAGGTTGGCATCCAGGTTTTTCAGTTGCAGGACCGTCATCATTAGCATGCGGCCCTTGAACTCGAGAACGGTATTTTCTTCGACGACTGCTGTCATTCCTGACCTGTTGTCCGAGGGGCAATAGGCGCAAGAGGTACGCCGGGCCCAGGTGGGGCGTAATTTTGGCAAAGCCTAGACGAAAGCGGCGAGCCGTAAAAGCGCCAAAAGGGTGATATCAATGTTAAATCTGCGTGATATCGCGATGACAGCGGAATAACTGGTGGAAAAAGCAGCATTTTCACCGCTGACGAGGCTTTGTGGCTTTTTGTGAAAGTGTGGACGAGTTGGCGTTGGGGGAGCTGTCCCGGCTACGAGGCCACTTTAGGGGTTGTGTGCAAGCGAAATAGTGTGAGGTACGAGTAGCGAGTGACGAAAGGCAAAAAGCGGTTTTCGCAACTCGTTTCTCGTACCCCGCATGATCGCCAGCAGGCTGGCTCCTACAGTAGTGGTTACGTAGAGGGGAAAAGCGGAGGGGCCGTCAAGCCACCTCCGCCTGGTTGGATTACATCATCGGCCGTTCTGCGTGCACGTTGACGTCCTTCAGGTCCATATCGAAGGCGTCGGTGAGCAGGCAGTCGTAGCGCATGGCATCGTACTCGTTCACCGGGTCTACCTGATCGGCGTCAATAATGCCTTTGCTGGCCGCGTCCTGGAGTTTCTCCAGCACGCTGGTGCCTTCCAGTTGTCCCTTGCCGTCGGCTTTCAGGAACGCCAGGTAGGCCGGCTCCACTTCCAGCAGTTTGTTGAAGGTGGCTTCCACGCGGCCGATGGCATCTTCCGGATCTTTGGAGATATAGGCCGGCTCTGCCAGTGCATCGCGCACCGAGCTGGGTGCCATGATCATGTCACCCAGCGTGCGGATCTGGTCGTCGCTGGGGGCCTGGGCTTTGCAGGGGCGACCGAACGGGAAGAACAACCCTTTCAGCGCATAACCCACGCCGAAGAAGCCGAAGTTGCGGTAGAAGGCATCCAGGGCGTCATGGGCCTTGCTGAACGACCGGCGCAGCGCATAGCTGGCGTGGGCGTCGTTGGCTTCGTCCCGTGGCAGGGTGGCGTGGTATTTGAGAATGGAACAGGCGATCAGCAACTGGCTATGCACATCACCCAGCCGTGCGGAGAGCAGTTCACGACGTTTCAGATCACCACCCAGCAGGGCCAGTGCCATATCAGCAGTGCTGGAGAGCACCGCACTATAGCGGTTCACCAGCCGATACCAAGGCGCACTGAAGGCATCCGCGTTGCCCGGTGCTTCGGACAGGTAGGGGCCGGCAAGCGCCTGCATGATACCGCTACTGATATTGCCCAGGGTGTGACCGGCATGGGAGAAGAACAGGGCATCGAAATCCTGCAGCCCCTGTTTCTTGTCCTCCGCCTGGATCGCCTGCAATTCGTCATACAGATACGGATGGCAGCGCATGGCGCCCTGGCCAAAGATCATCAACGAGCGGGTGAGGATATTCGCCCCTTCCACGGTGATGGCGATCGGCGTGGACTGATAGGGCAGGGCCAGGAAGTTACGCGGACCCAACTGAATGCCGCGCCCGCCAGCGATGTCCATGCCGTGGTTAATCAGCTCACGCATCATTTCCGTGGCGTGGTACTTGGCCATGGCGGTAACCACCGAGGGCGCACCATCCTCCAGTGAACGGGTCACCAGGTGACGGTAGGCTTCCAGGGTGTAGCCAATGGCCGCCACTTCCGCGGAGGCTTCCTGGACCCCTTCGAACTGTCCCACGGAGGTATTGAACTGACGGCGGATACGGCCGAAGGCACCGGTCATGCGGTAGCCGATCTCGCCGCTGGCGGTAGCCAGGGCGGGCAGGGATACACCGCGACCGGCGCCGAGGCATTCAATCAGCATACGCCAGCCCCGGCCTGCCATTTCCGGCCCGCCGATGATGACATCAAGCGGTACGAACACGTCCTTGCCATTGATGGGGCCGTTCATGAACGGGGAACCCGGGTAGTGACGGCGGCCGATTTCCACCCCGGGGGTGTCGGCAGGAATCAGGGCACAGGTGATGCCCAACTCTTCTTTGTCGCCGAGGAGTTTTTCCGGATCGTAGAGCTTGAAGGCCAGGCCAACCACCGTGGCTACCGGGGCCAGGGTGATCCAGCGTTTGGCGAAGTTCAGGCGCATGCCCAGCACTTCCTTGCCGTCGATTTTGCCTTTGCAGATAACACCGGTGTCGGGAATGGCGCCGGCATCAGAACCGGCTTCCGGGCCGGTCAGGCCGAAGCAGGGAATCTCGTCGCCCTTGGCCAGGCCGGGCAGCCAGCGGTCTTTCTGTTCCTGGGTGCCGTACTCGGCCAGTAGTTCACCGGGGCCCAGGGAATTGGGCACCATGGCAGTCACGGCGGCGGTCAGTGAACGCGTGGCGATCTTGCTCATGATGCGGCTCTGGGCATAGGGGGAAAATGCCTTGCCGCCGTACTCTTTGGGGATGATCAGGCTGAAAAAACCCTTGTGCTTGAGGAAATCCCAGACTTCCTCTGGCAGGTCTCTCAGCTCGTGGAAAATTTTCCACTCATCCAGCATGTCACACAGTTCCTGGACCTCATTGTCCACAAAGGACTGCTCTTCATCCGTGAGGGTGGAAAACTGAATATGGGCGAATTTTTCCCAGTCCGGGCGACCGGAAAACAGGTCGGTCTCGAACCAGGTGGTACCGGCCTCGATAGCCTCGCGCTCGGTGTCGCCGATGGCAGGCATAACCTTGCCAAGGGCGTTATAGACTGGCTTGGTGATGAACTTCTGGCGCAGGTCCACATGGTTGAGCAGGGCCACGCCAGCGGCCAGCAGGATCAGTGAAATCGGGTGGACTAGCCAGGGTGCCAGGAAGGCGCTTAACAACCAGACAACTACAAAAACCGCGCTGCCGATGCCGCGACTGATGCGCTGATAGAACAGGGTCATCAGCGTGGCAATTAACACTACAATAGCCAACAGGCTAAGCATGGTGATCTCCTTTGCCGTGAACCCGGGCCCATGTTGACTCGGGTTGTTTTGAATACAATCCAGCGTACTCACAGGTCATGTACATGGCGTGAAGCCTTATCGACCCGACCTCTTTGAGTCTAACCCGCAAAAGTGATCAGTTGCACAGGATTTAACCGGATTTAATGGCGGTCATCCCTTACAATTGCACCCAGTTTTAAGGCTTTCAGGAGCAAGGCGTTGCAACCGAACCAGTACATCATTGAAGCAACTGAACAGAATATTCAGCAAATTCTTGAGCAGTCCCGGCAGGTGCCGGTGATTGTGGATTTCTGGGCCAGCTGGTGTCAGCCCTGTCAGCAGATGGCGCCGATACTGGAGCGCCTGGTGAATGAGTACCAGGGCAAGGTGATCTTGGCCAAGGTCAACGCCGACGAACAGCAGATGCTGGCCAGCCAGTTCGGCGTGCGTAGTCTGCCCAGCTTGAAACTGGTCTATCAGGGGCAGCTGGTCAGTGAGCTGGATGGTGCTCAGACGGAAGGGGCGTTGCGCCAGTGGCTGGCCCCGGTGGTGGACCCTGAGGCCGCCGAGCAACAGCAGGAAGAAGGGTTTATCGAGCAGATCCGCATGGCCATTGAAGCCGGCCATGGCGAGCAGGCAGAAGCCGCGCTGCGCCAGACCCTGCAACAGAGCCCGGACAAGCACGCCATCCGGGCCATGCTGGTGGAATACCTGCTGGGTGACGGGCGTCTGGACGAGGCCCAGTCTGTGCTGGCGGAAGTCACCGAGGATGTGGAGCCGTTGCGTCCATTTCGGGCCCGGTTTGCGTTACTGGAAAAACTGGAAGGGGAGAGCACCTCCCTGGCGGAGCTTCGTCAACGCATCAGCGATCAGCCCAACCCGGAAGATCTGTACGCCTTTGGTTTGCAGGCAGCGGCCGCCGGGCAGTTCCAGGCGGGTTTGGAGGCGCTGCTGCAACTGCTGAGCGATCACCGGGATTTCCGCGACGGCATTGCCCGCAGCGCGCTGCTGGAGGTGTTCGAGTGCCTGCCCAAAGGTGATCCGTTGGCGAGCGAATATCGTCGCAAGATGTTCAATTACCTGTATTGATCCATTGCCTGTGTTTCCTTGTCCTTGCTGGCAAGGATGCACGGGCTTTCACTGCTTTTCTCCCCATCCTCGAACCTTGGCATGTCGCGCCGTGCTGGTGCATGCCCATGCCCTCTCTCCCTGGATGTCTTCTTTTTGCATCATGCTGGCCCGCCCAAATGCATTAAATGAGTGCGTTTGCATGGTGCAGCGGTTCCATTATGGTGCGTTTTGTCGGCGTATTACTGCCAAGTTACTGAAATAAAAAAGTAATAATGCTGGCCTGATTCTTGTATGCGCTATGGCGGTGCAAACTTTTCGGCACGTATTGTGTTGGTGCATCCGCCTGGGTGCACGTGGATCAGGAGACAACCATGAAAATGCTGACAGCGGTGATCAAGCCGTTCAAAGCGGACGAAGTCCGCGATGCGCTGGCCCAGGTCGGGGTACAGGGCATGACCATTACTGAAGTCAAAGGCTTCGGCCGCCAGAAGGGCCACACAGAGCTGTACCGGGGTGCCGAGTACGTAGTCGATTTCGTGCCCAAGGTAAAACTGGAGCTAGCGGTGCGCGAAGAAGACCTGGATCAGGCCATCGAAGCCATCATGAAGGCCGCGGGCACCGGCAAGATTGGTGACGGCAAGATCTTCGTCAGCGATCTGGAACAGGTTATCCGTATCCGTACCGGTGAAACCGGCAACGAAGCCATTTAAGGGGGCCACGATGAAAAAACTGCTTGCTGTACTGCTGATGCTTCCGTCCCTGGCCCTGGCGGATGGCCTGGATACCGGTGACACCGCCTGGATTCTGACGGCCACCGCGCTGGTGCTGTTCATGACCATTCCGGGCCTGAGCCTGTTCTAGGGGGGCCGGGTGCGCAGCAAAAACGTAAGCGCCGTGGTGAGGTAATGTTTTGGCCTTAACTGTGCGTTATCGCTGGTGTGGTGGATCTGGGGTTACTCGCTGGCGTTCGCTGATGGCGGCAGCATGAATGCCTGGATCGGCGGTCTCGATCACGCTTTCTTTGCCGGTATCGGTAAAGACACTTTGGAAGGCACCTTGCCGAAAAGCCTGCACGGCTTGTTCCAGATGACCTTTGCCATTATTACCCCGGCGCTGATCGTCGGTGCCTTTGCCGAGCGCATGCGCTTCGGGCCCATGCTGGCGTTTTCTGTGCTCTGGCTGTTGGGTGTGTATGTACCTGTCTGCCATTGGGTGTGGGGCGGCGGCTGGTTGGCCGACCTGGGCCTGTACGACTTTGCCGGCGGTACTGTGGTGCATATCACTGCCGGTGTGGCGGCGCTGGTGGCGGCGCTGGTACTGGGGGGCCGCAAGGGCTTTCCGGAGCAGGGAATGATGCCGCATAACATGACCATGACTTTGACCGGTGCCGGCATGCTGTGGGTGGGCTGGTTCGGCTTCAACGGCGGCTCTGCACTGGCCGCTGGCGGCGACGCCGCCATGGCCATGCTGGTTACCCACATTTCTGCGGCGGCGGGTTCTCTGGCCTGGATCACCATGGAGTGGAAAAAATTCGGCAAGCCCTCGGCACTGGGTATCGCCACCGGCATGGTAGCGGGTCTGGGTACCATTACCCCGGCGTCCGGTTTCGTCGGGCCGGCGGCAGCACTGGTGATCGGTCTGTCTGCGGGTGTGATCTGTTTCTACTCGGTCATCTTTATCAAGCACAAGCTGAAGATCGATGATTCCCTGGACGTGTTCCCGGTGCACGGGGTAGGCGGTATTCTCGGTACCCTGTTTGCCGGTATCTTTGCTTCCATGGAACTGGGCCTGTTCTCCGGTTACGGTTTTGCCAAGCCGGAATTCACCATGCTGGATCAGTTCGGGGTACAGGCATTGGGCGTGGTGGCCACGTTCGTCTACACCGCTGTGGTGACCTGGGTGTTGCTCAAGCTGATCAGCCTGTTCGCGGAACTACGTGTGGACAAAGACGAAGAAACCCAGGGGCTGGATATTGCCCTGCACGAAGAGCGTGGTTACGACCTCTGATTCCTCTGCATGAAAACGACCAAAAAAGCCCGGCCTTGCGCCGGGTTTTTTTGTCCCCGATAGACGCTTGTACGGCTATTGCCACCCCCGGGGCCTTTCTATAAGGTACGGGTAAGTTTCGAACGCTTGTTTGAATGGTGATGCCTGATTACGCGGGGTGTCGAAGCCACAACGATAGGTTAAGGAGATATAAGAATGAGCCTGGAATTTTTGTCTGACGAGTGGTTTGCGAAAGTAAAAGAGATCCGTGACGGTGCCGGTAATGTGGAAACCCCGGCTGCCCTGGCAGACCTGGTAATCAACATCACTGTGTCCGGCGATGGTGGCGACAAGGAAATGGCGCTGGTCGGTGGCATGATCGAAGAAGGTCATCACGCTGACGCGCCTACTACCATGATCCTGCCGGCTGATCTGGCCAAGCGTATCTTCATCGAAGGTGACCAGTCCGCCGGTATGCAGGGCTTCATGAGTGGCCAGATCCGTATCGAAGGCGACATGAGCAAGCTGATGGCGCTGCAAACCGCCCAGCCTTCTGCTGACCAGGTTGCCCTGATGAAGCAGATCCAGGAAGTGACTGCCTGATATAACGACGCTGTCGTTTATCTGGAGTCTTTCCCCAGTGCCCGCCTTGTGCGGGCATTGTTGTGTCTGGGGGGATGAGTTTCGAGGGGCGAGTTACGAAAAGCAGAGTCACGGCTGGTGGTGTTGGTTAGTCTTTTCGCCCCTCGTCACTCGTGACTTATACCTCTTTGTGATTCAGATTCTGTAACGGCGTGGCCACGGCCACCGGGTGAACCGGCACCTGATCCAGCCAGCCGTAGGCGCTGCGACCACCGCTATCCAGGTAAGCGTGCAGGGCGTCCCGCCAGTTCTCGGCATGCAACGCCAGGCAGAGAGGCTGGCGGCGGATCGGATCCTGAGCGACGCAGATGTGGTCCGGCCCGGCTTTTTTCAGCAGGTCGCCGGGCAGTGAGGCGGGAGGCTGCACCAGACCGCAGGGCAGGAACAGCCAGAGCCCCTGGCTGGCATCCAGTGCCGCTGCCAGACCGGCCATTGGCCCCTGAAACCCGCCCCGTTCATCGCTAACCACCTGGTCGGCCCAATGCTGGTAAGTGGCCTGATTCCGGTTGGCACTGATCACGATACGGGTGGGGGAGGGCGCCAGGTGATCCAGCAGATGGACAATCAGCGGCTTGCCGTCCAACTCCAGTAATCCCTTGTCGGCGCCTCCGACCCGCTTTCCCTTGCCACCAGCCAGAATGATCAGGGTGTAGTCCATGTGGTGCCTCCGTTGGTGGTGGGATGCCTGAGCACAGAAACCGTCGTCCGTTGGCGGCTTTTCCGGGTTGCGTGAGGCGTGCTGCTTGGGGCGTCTAATGCTATGCTCTGTCGCTTGCTTCCTTTCTGTCATCCTCAGGACATCGTGTGACCAGCGCCCGTACCCATCTTACCGATCTGACGCGCTTTGCGCCGCTTTTGCCGGGCTATCAGCCCCGTGAACCGCAACTGGCCATGGCGGACGCAGTGGATGCGGTGATCGGCACCGGTGGCACCCTGATGGTTGAGGCGGAAACTGGCACCGGCAAGACCCTGGCGTACTTGGTGCCGGCCCTGTTGTCGGAGGGGCCGACACTGGTGTCCACCGGCACCAAGAGCCTGCAGGATCAGCTTTTCTTCAAGGATGTGCCGCTGGTCAAGAAAGCGCTCGGCCTGCCGCGCAAGGTGGCGCTGTTGAAGGGGCGCGCCAATTATCTCTGCCCCTACCGGATGACCCTGCATCAGGAAGAAGCCCGTTTTCTGACCCGTGAAACCGCTGAACAATTACAGATCGTGGCCCATTGGGCGGGTCGCACCAAAACCGGTGATATTGCCGAGCTGCAACAGATTCCCGAAGACGCGCCGGTATGGCCCTGGGTCACCAGTACCGCCGACAACTGTCTGGGTACCGACTGCCCCAACTACCAGGAATGTCCGCTGATGAAGGCCCGCAAGGAAGCCCAGGAAGCGGACTTGGTGGTGGTCAATCATCATCTGTTCTTTGCCGATGCCGCCTTGCGTGGTAACGGCTCGGCCTCGGAACTGCTGCCCAGTGCCAATACGGTGATCTTCGACGAGGCGCATCAGCTGCCGGAAATCGCTGCCGCGTTTTTCGGCGATACCCTGAGCACCCGGCAGGTCCAGGAACTGGGCCGTGACAGTTTGTCTGAAGCCGGGCAGACCGCTGCCGATCTGGCGCGCCTGAACCAGTTGATCGCAGCGGTGGAAAAGGGCTGTCTGGATTTGCGCCTGAGCCTGGGGGACGGTGAGCGCCGGGAGCCCTGGTCCGAAGTGGCGGAGAAAGCGGCGGTCATCGAAGCGGGCGAGACCCTGCTGGACGCCCTGCGTGAGCTGGAAATGTTCCTTGGTCCCCTCGCCAAGGCCAGCCGGGGCATGGAAGCCTGCGCCCGCCGTGCCAGCGAACAAGTGGACTGCCTGGCGGCCTACCTGAAAGGGGAGCAGCCCAACCGGGTGTACTGGTTTGAAACCTTCAAACGGACTGTGGTGTTGCACAGCACGCCCTTGTCCGTGGCCGCCCAGCTGCGTGCCCAGCGCGAGCGCCAACCCTGCAGCTGGGTCCTCACCTCGGCGACCCTGTCTGTGGGCGGGCGCTTTGAGCATATCCAGAAGCGCCTTGGCATGGACGCGGCTACCACCCTGCGGCTGGAAAGCCCGTTCGACTTCAAGCGCCAGGCGGTGTTTTATGCCCCCGATGGTTTGCCGGCGCCGAACGATCCCGGCTATACCGCGGCGCTTTGCGACGCCATGGTGCCGGTTATTAATGCCGCCAAAGGTCGCACTTTTTTCCTTTTCACTAGTCACAGGGCATTACGGGAGGCCGCGCAGTTGTTGCGTCCCCGTCTGGACTACCCGTTGCTGGTGCAGGGGGAGTCCGGTCGGCGGGAATTACTGGACAGTTTCCGGGAAAAAGGCAATGCGGTGCTGTTGGGTACCAGCAGTTTCTGGGAAGGCATTGATGTGCGCGGTGAGGCCCTCAGTTGCGTGATTATTGATAAACTGCCGTTCGGCTCGCCGGGTGATCCGGTGGCGGCGGCACGCATCGAACACATCAATCGCAATGGCGGTAATGCCTTCCGCGATTATCAGTTACCCCAGGCGGTGCTGGCATTGCGCCAGGGAGCCGGGCGTCTGATTCGTGATCCCAAGGATACCGGCCTGCTGGTGGTGGCGGACCCCCGTTTGCTGACGCGCAGTTACGGAAAACTGTTTGTGAACAGTCTGCCAAACATGACCCGCACCCGGAAGCTGGACGTGGTACAACGCTTTTTTGATTATCTTGCCCGGCAACAAGAAGGGCAGACAACGGAACAGATGGAATCATGACACGAATTCTGGCTCTGGAAACCGCCGGTGAAACCTGTTCGGTGGCCATCCTGGATGGCGACGAGGTGCTTGAACATTTCGAGCAGGCGCCACGGCGTCAGACCGAACGGGTATTGCCGATGGTGGAAGCGCTGTTGGCGGAATCGCAACTGTCGCTTGGCCAGCTGGATGGCATTGCCTTTGGCCATGGTCCCGGTGCCTTTACCGGTGTGCGGGTCGCGGCTGCGGTCACCCAGGGACTGGCCTTTGCGGCGGACTTGCCGGTGATCGGGGTGTCCACTCTGGCGGCCTGTGCACTCAGCGCCCAGGACACGACCCCACACCGGGATGTGATCGCGGTGTTCGATGCGCGTATGGGGGAGGTCTATCTGGGCGCCTATACCTGTGAGGATGGCGTTGCCAGAACGGTGTTCGACGACGGGCTTTTCCACCCGGATACCTTGCCCTCTCTGCCGCAAAAAGACTGGATGATTATCGGCTCCGGGCTGGTCTATCGAGAGGCCCTTTGCAAGGCCTATGGCGCAAGTCACTGTGAGGTCGACGTGCATCCCCATGCGAAAGCGGTGGCGCAGCTGGCATTATCCGGTTTCCAGCGCGGGCAGGGAGTGAGTGCAGAACTGGCGCAGCCGGTCTATCTTCGCGATCAGGTAATTCAGGGAGCAGTACGATGATCAACTGGGACCTTCCCAATGTCCATGAACTGGCGGTGACTGTGCCAGCCGAAGCCATCGATGTGATGGGGCATGTCAACAACACCGAATACCTGCGTTTCATGGAGAAAATTGCCTGGGATCATACCGCCACCCTTGGGTTGGGGTGGGATCTGTACCAGAAGCTCAACCGGGGCATGGTGGCCCGGCACACCGAAGTGGATTATCTGGCGCCGGCCTTTGAAGGCGAGCACCTGAAAATCGGTACCTGGATTGTGGAAAACGACCAGCGAATCAGTATCACGCGCCGTTACCAGATCGTTCGCGAATCAGACGGGCGAACATTGCTGCGGGGTCGTACCCGCTGGGTGTGTGTGGCACTGGATTCCGGCAAACCCCGCCGCATGCCCCCGGAATTCCTGCATGGCTACCAGATCACTGCCAACGAATAGAAAAACGTTACGAGCTACGAGAAGCGAGTTTCGAAAACCCAAACCGGTTTTGAGTTTCGCTCCTCGCAACTCGTGACTCGTCACTGACGTTTCATTAACAAGGATATTCCATGGATTGGTTCCAGGCCCTGGTGCTTGCCCTGATACAGGGACTTACCGAGTTTCTTCCCATTTCCAGTTCTGCCCATCTGATTCTGCCATCTCAGGTACTGGGTTGGCCCGATCAGGGGTTGGCCTTTGATGTGGCCGTGCATCTGGGCACCCTGATGGCGGTGATGGCCTACTACCGTCGGGATCTTTTTGCCATGGTTGGCGGGGCCGGCAAAGCCGTGACCCAGCGCACCATGAACGACGATCTGAAACTGGGGCTGCTGGTTGTGTTGGCTACCATTCCTGCGGTGGTGTTCGGCTTTCTGGGTGATGACTGGATTGAACGGGAGTTGCGTTCTGCGCTGGTGATTGCCGTCACTACCCTGGTGTTTGGCGCGCTGCTATGGGCTGCCGATGCCTTCGGCAAGCGTCAGTTCAGCCTGGTGAGACTGGGGATCATTGGCGCGATTTTTATCGGCCTGGCTCAGGCTCTGGCACTGATTCCTGGTACCTCCCGTAGCGGTATTACCATCACTGCGGCATTGGCGCTGGGTTACCAGCGTGAAGATGCCGCCCGCTTTTCCTTCCTGCTTTCCATTCCTGTCATTCTCGGCGCGGGATTGCTCAAGACAAAGGATCTTGTTGAGCAACAGGTCGCGGTGGACTGGGGCTTGATGGCCCTGGGTGCGGTGGTCAGTGCGATTACGGCGTACCTGACTATTGTGTTCTTCATACGTCTGCTTGAGCGCATCGGCATGCTGCCGTTTGTGGTGTACCGCCTGATACTTGGCGTGGCGCTGCTGGCGTGGCTGGCCTGATTCCATGGTAGGGGCGGTGCTTGGCCTGTTACCCGGGTGCCCAGAAGGGCTTCCCGGTACCCCGGTAGAAGAGGCTGACGAGGCTGTGCAACTGGGTCTGTCGCTGGTCCTGGGATGTCATGAAGAGCGCCTCAGCCTGTGGCGACCGCAAGGGCGGGAAACTCCCTTGAGCGTCAGCTTCAATGATGGCAAACAGGGCTACCGACTGACAGCGGAGCGGGTCCGCCATGAACGGTTGATCAAAGCACTGGGAAAACCCCGGGAAGAAACCTTTACGGTTCTGGATGCTACCGCCGGCCTGGGCCGGGATGCGGCTCTGATCGCCATGGCCGGTTTCCCGGTGTTGCTGGCAGAACGCTCGCCGATCCTACATGCGATGCTGGCTGACGGCTTGCGGCGGGCGCCTGCAGAGCTCGCTGCTGCCATGCAGTTGCTGCCCTGTGGCGATGCCGGTGCGCACAGCTTGCCGCCGCTGCATGCGGTCTATCTCGATCCCATGTTTCCATCACGGGACAAAAGTGCGGCGGTAAAGAAAGACCTGCAATGGCTTCAGCAATTAGCAGCGTATCCGGATCACCGCGAAGAAGCGGCTTTGCTGGAGTGGGCGCTTGGACTTAACCCGCATCGGGTGGTGGTGAAACGGCCCGGCAAGGCGGAGTCCCTGGCAAAACGCAGTCCTCACCATGTGATCTCCGGCAAGGCTATTCGCTTTGATGTTTACGAGTGAAAGAAGACGCCGGACGATAGCGCGCCCTAGGATGAGTCAGGCGAGCCACATCAATTCAATATTTGATGTGGCAGCGCCTGGCGTACTTTTCAGAGAAGAATGCCCGTTACTCGATCGAAGTCGGCGTTAGCCTGTAAAAGAAACAGCGTTGGCTGAGGGTCTATCGCCAGCAGACTGGATGGAGGGGGGAGGGCGCCGGGTAAAAACTCACACACCGGGCGCCACACTTATACAGGTTCCCAAGAGTCAGGCCTTCGCCGGCTCCGCCAGGTGCTCAATGTCAGTCACCCGCGTAACCCGCTGAATCGCATCACTGATATCCGGGCTGAGGATACGACGGGCTTCATCGTCAAGGGATTCCAGTTTCTCGTCAAAGATCAGGGCGCCGGCGCCGTCCGTGGTGACCAGGCCGGTACCATACAATTGGCTGATGAAGTTTTTCAGCACCACCTTGTCGAAGAATTCCGGAGAGTTGAACTCGTAGAGCAGCGACAGTCGTTGTGCGGTCTGGTGAGCCAGTTCCCCCAGCTGGTCGGCGGTCAGCATGCCTGAGCCGTACTGAACCAGCAGGCGAATGGTCAGATAGTAGCGCTCCAGAGATGGCATTACGGTCTGGCCAAGATGGTCCAGCATGTCGGATTCATGGGTGTGGATAGGGGCACCGTGCAGACAGTTGTCTTCGCGGCTGATCAATCGCTCCTTCTCCAGCACATCCACTGTCTTGCTGACCGCGCGTGACAGATCGTCGCCGTCCTGCCAGTGGAGATAGTATTCATTGCGCAGGAAGGGGTAGAGCAAATGCACCATGCTCTGCAGGGTATCCATGCTGATGGAACGGGCGTTCATCACCAGTGAGCAGATCAGACCGGGCAGAATGAACAGGTGCAGGCTGTTGTTGCGCACGTAGGCCATCTGCAGAGCGGTTTTTTCATCCGTGGTGACCACATCACCGAGCTTGTGCTCGATGCGTTCCAGGAACTCGTTGTCCAGTCCGTACTGGATGATCGCGGAGGCATCATCCGTGGCGATGGAGGCGCTGTCGCTGTAGGGAGCCTGTTTGAGCAGGGCTATGTACAGGTTCAGCTGCTGGCGTAACTGGGCTACATCCATGGTGTGTTTGGGCGACGCCAGCAAGGCCAGGCTGAGCAGGTTGATCGGGTTTGCCACGGCAGCGGCATTGATGGACTCCACCACTTCCTGTCCGAGTTCATCCACCACATGCTTGAACCAGGCTGGGCTTTCACCGGCAGCCAGATCCTCGCTGCGCCAGGCGGTGTGATGCTGGTCCAGGAAGTCCACCAACTTGATGGGCTCACCGAAATTTACATGCACCTGGCCGAAGTGGCTGCGCAGCACCGACAGGGATTTCATCAGTCCGCCCACAGATTCCTTCTGCTTTTTCTTGCCGTGCAGTTCGCCGATATAGGAGCCCGACTCGATGACTTTCTCATAGCCTACATAGACCGGCACAAAGGCAATCGGCTTGCGTGCGTCACGCAGGAAGCTGCGCAGGGTCATGGCCAGCATACCCGTGCGGGGTTTCAACATACGGCCGCTACGGCTGCGTCCACCTTCCACGAAGTACTCGATGGAATAACCACGTACGGTGATGGTGTGCAGGTATTCGCTGAAGACGGTGGCGTACAGCGGGTTATCACGAAAGCTGCGGCGCATGAAGAAAGCGCCGCCACGGCGAAGAATAGTGCCGACGATGGGCATGTTCAGGTTGATGCCAGCGGCAATGTGCGGTGGCACCAGGCCATTGCGAAATACCACAAATGACAGCAGCAGGTAGTCAATATGGCTGCGGTGGCAGGGCACATAGATCACTTCGTGATCGCCGGCCACCTTGGTCAGGTTTTCCATATTGTACAACCTGACCCCGGCGTAAAGCCGGTTCCAGACCCAATTCAGGAACAATTCCAGGGATCGAATAACGGTATGGGAGTAATCCGCGGCGATTTCCATGGCGTAATGGCGAGCCTTGGCTTCGACCTTCTCGATACTGGTTTCCTGGCGTTGGGCTTCGGCGCGGATGGCTTCTTGTACCGGGATGGAGTCCACCACGGTATTGGTGAGAGTGCGGCGGTGCGACAGATCCGGGCCGATGGCGGCTTCCTGCTGGCGGCGAAAATGCACACGCAGAATACGGGAGGCCTTGCGCACGGTCTGTTCGTCCGTGGGGCACTGGTCCACCAGGGTGCGCAGAGACATGGGCTTGCTGAAATGGACATACAGCTGCCTGCCCTGGGTAACGATAATAAAGAATTTCTTGATAAAACCCGCAGGGGACCAGTTGTCGGAAAACAGGATGCGCCACAGGGAGCTTTCCTTTTCCGGACGACGGCCCCAGAACACTGACACCGGCACCAACTGCACATCAGCCTCGGGGTTGGCGCGTAGGGCGCTAACCAGTTTTTCCAGCCGTGGCGGTGACACGGGGGTCCGCTGCCGGCCATTGCTGAATTTGCGGCGGTAGAGTTGAAAGTAACTATGGCTCAGGTGGCTTTTGCCCAGCGTCAACCCATGCAGTGCGGATGCCAGGCCCAGCTGTCGTGCGGATTGATCTGCCGCGGCCGCATCGGCGGCGGAGCGGTCACGAAACACATAGACCACCGGGGTATTGGGGGCAAGTTGCAGTTCGTCAGGGTTGGAAGGCAGCGCGTTAGCACGTGTGCACAAACGCAGGAAAATGCGGATCAGGAAGAAGCCCAGGCGATCCAGGCCAAGCCAAGGTGTCATAGTCGGATTCAGTTAACTAGTGTGCAGCAAGTGTAGCGAAAGCCCCGGGCAGGGAACACCAGCGCATATTTCAATTTGTTTCAGAATTGCGTCTGCCAGTTCGTACCATGGTCCATTATATTCACGGGAACAAGTCAGGTAGCCTTGCTAGCAGGCTGTTGAAAAGCCCCTTGCGTGTTCAGCGAGGCCTGAAGGGTGCAGCTGTTGTGTTTTGTCGTAACGGACAGGGTGGTTCCCTTTCCTAGCGACAAAGCGCAGCAGATGTGCCCTTCAGGCCTCGCCCTCCGGGTCTTCCAGGCTGGCCCGCACTCGTTGTTGCGCTTTTTTGATGGATGGACATACACCTTCAAAAACGCGCCTAGATTGCGAACCAGCCTGAAAGACTGAATTCGCAACGGGCTTTTCAACAGCCTGCTAGACTGTCGGAAGTTTATTGATACGTACTAAGGAGTTAACGGTGTCGACACCGCAAACGGGGATTTTTGATCGTAGTTATCAACATCATCTGTTCTTCGAATTCTGCCTCGGCAGTGGCCAGGAGATGCAGGCGGTGAGAGCTGCACTGCGCCAGCTGAATTCGCTGAAAAGCGAAAAGACGCCGGTATTGATGGCGTTTGGCCCGGCCCTCTGGGAGCAACTGGATACCCGCTTCACCTTCCCGCCGTTTTCCCTGGAAGGCCATGTGCCGGCGACCCAGGGGGACCTGTGGGTCTGGGTGCAGGCGAAAGAGCGCGGTGATCTGTTCGATACCGGTATGCAGGTACGGGATGCCGTCGGCGAACTGCTTTCCACGCAACTGGAGCTGAACAGCTTCGTCTATCACGACATGCGCGACCTGACCGGTTTTGTCGATGGCATTGGCAACCCTACCGGCGACAAGGCAGAGCAAGCCGCCTTTATCGCCGAGCCGCATCCCGGCGCGGGCGGAAGCTGGGTGCTGACCCAGAAATGGGTTCACGACCTGAAGACATTCAATCAGTTGCCGGTGAGCGATCAGGAGAATGTGTTTGGCCGTACCAAGGAAGACGCGGTGGAATTCGACGAAGATCGCATGCCGCCGGATTCCCATGTCGGTCGCACGGATGTTGACCGGGACGGTGTTCCCCAGAAAATGTGGCGTCGCTCGGTACCCTACGGTGACAGCAGCGAGCACGGCCTGTATTTCCTGGCTTTCTGCTGCGAACTGGACCGCTACGACTACCTGCTTCGTCGCATGTACGGCATCGCCGACGATACCGTCAAAGACCGTCTGCTGGACTACACCCGCCCGGTGATGGGCTCGTGGTGGTACGCGCCGGATCAGGAGTGGCTCGACGGGATCAATTAATAGTTAATAATTAATAGTTTCACGATATAGATTTTATTGTTTTGAAACGTAAGAGGCCGCGCCCAGATGTATGGGCGCGGCCTCTTTGCTTTCCGCTAATGACGCGCTCACGCGCGTAGTTATTAGCTATTAATTATTCATTATTAATTGCTTTTTAGTCCGTTTTCCATTTGGTAAACATCTTCTTCACCAGGAAGGGGGTGAGTTTCAGCGAAGCGCTGAGCATCTGGCCGATGCCTTTCGGGAAGATGAAGTGCAGGGCGTTCTTGATGCCGTTGTAGGTGGCTTCGTCGAAGGGGTACCAGAAGATGTTGCGCCTGGAGGGCAGAATATCCCAGTTGACCGCTTTGGCCTGGGTCATTTCCTCCAGGCCTTCCGGGCCATGGGTGCGGCCGATACCGGATTCCTTCCAGCCGCCCCAGGGGGTTTCGGACAGGCCGTGGCTGTAAAGGTGATCATTGATGGTGGTGACCCCGGACTGCAGCCGGGCAGCAATGGCACGGCCACGCTTGTTGTTTTTGGTCCACACGGATGAGGTCAGTGCCAGCTTGGAGTCGTTGGCCTTGCGGATGGCGTCTTCTTCGTTGGCCACCCGTTGTACGGCAATGAGGGGGCCGAAGGTTTCATCGCACATGGTGAGCATGTCGTCGGTGACATTGGTCAGTAGCGTCGCCGGATGGAAGAAGCCGTTTTCCACATTGCCTACCGGGCGGGACTGGGCCTCGATACGGGCTCCCTTGGCGAGGGCATCTTCCAGGTGTTGCTGCACGGTACGTAACTGGCCGGCGGTGGTCAGGCTGCCGATATCCACGTTGAAATCGTTGCAACCCACGCCGTGACGTAGCTGGCGGGTCTTCTTGGCGAGCAGATCCACGAACTGGTCATAGACCGCGTCCACTACATACACCCGTTCCACGCCGCCGCAGCTCTGGCCGGCATTCTGGTAACCCGCCCAGGCCGCACCGTTGGTGGCGCGCTCCAGGTCGGCATCTTCCAGTACCAGCATGGGGTCGTTGCCGCCCAGCTCCAGGGAAACCGGAGTGAGGGTTTCTGCAGCCTGGGCCATCAGGGTCTTGCCGGCGGGAACGCTGCCGGTGAAGAACAGCTTGTCCACGCCATTTTCAAAGTAACCGGTGGCCACTTTGGAGCCGGAACCGACGATGTGATGGAACAGACCTTCGGGCAATTCACCGGCGGCGATGATCTGCTCGATGGCGCGTCCTACTGCCGGGGTGGCAGCGGCCACTTTCAGCAGTACGGCATTACCGGCCATCAGGCCCATGACAATTTCACCGAAGGGGATCGACAGCGGATAGTTCCAGGGGCTGATAATCCCCACTACGCCCAGTGGCACACGCAGCATGTGGGTCTTCTTGTTGAAGAACAGGATGCTGCCGCCGGGGCGGCTCTTCTCTTTCAGATACTTTTCAGCGTTGTTCGCATACCACTTGCAGGCCAGGGCGCAGGGCAGCACTTCGGTGGCCAGTGCATCGGTAAGGGTCTTGCCGTTGCTTTCGCTGACGGTGCGAGCCAGGTCGTCGGCGCGGTCGACAATGTAGCTGCGCATCATGGTGATATGGCGAGCTCGTTCCTTGAAGGATTTGGCCGCCCAGATTGCCTGGGCTTCACGGGCCCGGGTCATGATCTCGGGCAGCTTGGCCAGATCGGTTTCATTCAGCTCGGCCACAGCGGTGCCTGTGGCCGGGTTGGTGTCGAGTACGGTTTTGCTGTCGAGCTTTTCTTGCGCGGTCATGTGAGGAAGTCTCCATCACGGCAGGTCGCAAAGGCGGCCTGCGGGCTGTTCAGAGAGGGCCAGTGTCTGGCTCCGGAAAAGGCACATAGGTAAACACAGAGTAGACATTCTGGCTAGTGCTGTTCGGGCCGATTTGCCGGCGCTTCAGGCAGTGACGTCCCGGCTTGCTTGCGCTTCCGTCAGCCGGAACGCCATGCGCTCGAAGGTCAGTGCAATGCGCTCCAAAGCGCCGGCAATCAGATCACGGTCGCGCTGAGCCAGGTTGCCAGCGTCTTCCATTTCCAGTTTGAGCCTTTCCGATTGCTGGCGAAAGCCCTCGTCGACGGTGCCACGGGAGCAAGCCTGGTAGGCCGCAGCCAGCGCCAGTTGCCAGCGATCGGCGCTGTCGAGTAGCGCGGGTGGGGCATTGCTACGCAGGCGACTCTGAATCCACAGGGAGACCTGGCCCAGGTTCAGTCCAGTGAGGCCCAGGTCGGTGTAGTGCCGCTGGGCTTCCGGCAGAGCCTTGTCGCAGATGGTCAGCCAGCGCAGCCGGTCTGCCATGCGGGCGTTGAACCATTCCTCATTGATGTTGGCGGCACTTTTCGTGGCCGGTGCAGTATTGCCCAGCAAGGTCAGGTCGGTGGCGGTCTGGCGGATCAGTCGGCGGCGCAGGTTGGGGCCATTGGGAGGGGTAATCAGCCGGAACATGAGGAAGGCGATGGCGATTCCCGCCGTGATGGCAAGGCCGTTGCTGGCCACCCGGGCCACGTCAAAATCCATGGCATTGCCCGGCTGAACCAGAATGATGTAAGGGGTGCAGAAGCCCAGACCCAGGGGCAGGGTCAGGTGTTTGCTGATGGCCAGCAGGCCGACAAACAAAGGCGCACCGAGAATCAGGATCAGCAGGGGAAAGTTGCCGTTGTTGAGAGCCAGCAGTGGCAGGGTGAAGAACAGCGCCACCGGTGCGGCCAGCACGGAACTGAAAGTGGCCCGTTTCAATACCTGATCCGGCTCTGGCAGGCGTGCAAAGAGAATGGTGAACATCACCGGCATGATCATCAGCATGATGGCCATGGGGCTGGCGGTGCCTACCCAGAGGCCGGCGGCAAGCGCGAACACCAGCGCACTGCGCAAGCCCACGGCGGCAGCGATCTGCAGGTCCCGGTAAGGTCGTAGTCCCTGCGGTCGCAGTTGCACTTCATGGCTGAAATGCAGGGCACGGTTGGCCTCCAGAGCCAGGATCAGGTCCGCCGTCAGGTTCTGGCTGACCTGGAAGAAGCGCCGCTGCAGTGGCGGGGCATCCTCGGCTTGCTCGCCGCGGGCTTCGCGCAGTTGCTGGCGCAGGGCCTGGGCTTCTTTCATGGCCTGCTCGGCGGAGCGGGTTTCGCGCATGCGTTGGAATGCCGCTCGCAGGGCATCAAGCAGGTCTCGCAAGGCGGGGGTGAGCAGGTCGTCGTGGTTTCTCATCAGGCGCCCGATCACGCGGATACGGGCCACCAGTGACAGGGTTTTGTGGCAGATCACCGTGGCCGCCCGGGCCCGCCCGGGGCCATGGCTGCCCTCGTAATGAACGGCGCTGCTGTCATCACTGAGCGCGAAAATACCCTGCAACAGGGTATCCACCTGATTGTGGCGTTTGGCGTGGGTGCCCGTCGGGTCCAGTTCCAGCTCCAGATAGGCCAGTGTCTGATTGAGAGCGGTGCGGGCATGTTCCTTGAGCAGGCCACTGACCCGTACCGGCCACAGCAGGCTGCTGACCAGAGTGGCACAGACGGCGCCGATAATGATCTCACTGACCCGGGCGTTGGCAATGTGGAAGATGCCCAGGCTGGAGGTATTGGCCGGGTCGGCGATGGCCAGTACCACAATGAGGGTGGCGGTAATGCCCGCCATGGCGAAACCGTAGATGAAATTGGCCTGGCGTACCCAGGCGGAGGCGCCAGCATTGAGGCCGATCCACAGGGTCAGGGCGCCGATGGCGAGAGCCGGGTAGGGGAGTAGCCAGGCCAGGATCAGCAGGCCCACTGCACCGCCCACCAGGGTGCCGCCGATCTGGCAGAAACCTTTTTCAATCACCAGTCCGGTTTCCGGGCGGACTTGCAGGAACACCGCTGAGATCAGTGCCCAGTAGGGCCGATCCAGTTGCAGCAGCATGGACAGGTAGAGCGCCAGGGCCATGGCGATGACGCCCTTGGCAGCGAACAGGACAGACTGGCGATCCGGTGTGAGCAGAACGGCCAGTCGCGGGTCCAGAGTCATGGGGCTACTCTTCTAGTCCTGTTCGTGCAGGCGCACGGTGGCGGTCATGCCGGCGGCAAGCAGAATGTCGTCGGGAATGTGGTCCAGCTCGATATGCACCGGGATGCGCTGGGCCAGGCGCACCCAGTTGAAGGTCTGCTGCACCTGGGGCAGTAGCTGGCCGTCGGTCTGGGTGTTGGCGTTGGCAATGGCCTGGCCCACGCTGGTGACCTTGCCGCGCAGTTTGCGGGCACCGTTCATCAGTACCACGGTGGCTCGCTGGCCCACTTCCACCATGGGCAGCTTGGTCTCTTCGAAGTAGCCGGTGACATAGAAACTGCCGGTCTTGACCATGGATATCACCGGGGTGCCCTGATTGACGAAGTTACCCTGCTGAAGAGTCAGGTTGACGATGGTGCCGTCTGCGGGAGCTTCTACTTTTGTCCGCTCCAGATTGATTCTGGCGCTGGCCAGTTCCGCCTTGGCCAGTGCCACATTGGCGGCGGCAAGCTGGGCCTCAATACGGGCGCTGTCCAGTTCTTCACGGCTGATGCTATTGCCGGCGTGCAGGCGTTGGCGCCGCTCATACTGGTGCTGCGCCAGCCGCAGGGATTCCTGTTCGTGGAGCAGCTGCGCCTCGGCCTGGGCCAGGGTGGCCTGGTAGCGTATGTCATCGATACGGAACAGGGGATCGCCCTGTTTTACGGTCTGGTCGTCACTAATGTGGAGTTCGCGTACCCAGCCGGAGACATCCGGGGAGAGTGTAATGATCTCGGCGCGCACCTTGCCGTCGCGGGTCCAGGGGGCATAGAGGTAATAATTCCACACCCAGTTACCGGCCAGCAAAGCCAGGATGACCAGAACCACGGTGAGCAGAATGCGTAGCGGTTGTTGCATGAATTGTCCCTAACTCAGCGCTCGTAGGAAAAGGGCTACAAAGCAGATAAACAGTGACAGATACACCCAGGCGCTTTTCCAGAGCTGCTGATGCCAGCCCAGTTTACGCAGCAGCAAAAAAGAGAGCAGGGTGAGCATCATGCCCAGCAGGACGAATAGCACCATGGGGCTGATCAGTAGTCCGCCTACCGGAATTTCATGCAGCCACATCGTTGTTCCCTGGCAGTGTCATGTTAACCAGCATGGTAACGGATAATCCGGGGCGCCTGTAGGAGCACCTCTCGAGGTGCGAACGCGAGCCTTGGCGAGGGACAAGAATGTCCGGGTCTTTCTGAACCTGTCCAGGAAGTTGATGATCGGTCCTGGCTAACGCGCGGTTCGCACCTCGAGAGGTGCTCCTACAGGTGCCATAAGTGGAGGTGTGGTGAAGGCTGTTTCCTCGCTATGAAAATCCTTGGCACCGGGTGTGGATTCACTGCATCAGATTTTCGAGCAGTCGGGTGTAGATCTTGGTCAGCGTGTCCAGCTCGCTGATGCTGGTGTGTTCGTCCACCTTGTGGATGGTGGCATTGGTGGGGCCCAGCTCCACCACCTGGCTGCCGGTGGGGGCAATAAAGCGACCGTCGCTGGTGCCGCCGGCGGTGGACAGCTCGGTGTCGCGACCGGTGACATCCCGGATGGCCGCCACGGCAGCATCAACCAGGGCGCCGCGATCGGTGAGGAACGGCTGGCCGGACAGGGTCCATTGCAGGTCGTAATCCAGGCCGTGCTTGCCCAGGATCGCCTCGGTACGTTCGCGCAGCAGGGCATCGGTCAGTTCCGTGGAGAAACGGAAATTGAAGATCACCTCGCAGGTGCCGGGAATCACATTGGTGGCCCCGGTGCCGGCGTTGATATTGGAAATCTGGAAACTGGTGGCCGGGAAGAAATCGTTACCCTGATCCCATTCCGTAGCGGCCAGCTCGGCCAGCGCCGGCGCCACATCGTGCACCGGGTTGCGGGCCAGGTGCGGGTAGGCAACGTGTCCTTGAATGCCTTTTACGGCGAGCCGTGCGCCCAGGGAGCCACGGCGACCATTCTTGATCACATCGCCCACGCTGTTGGTGGAAGAGGGCTCGCCCACCAGGCAATAGTCAATGTGTTCGTTGCGGGCCTGCAGGTGTTCGACCACCTTGACGGTGCCGTTCACTGACGGCCCTTCCTCATCGGCGGTGATCAACAGGGCCAGGCTGCCGTTGTGGTCCGGATGCGCCGCCACAAAATCCTCGATGGCCACCATGATGGCGGCGATGGAGCCTTTCATGTCGGCGGTGCCGCGCCCATAGAGCAGATCACCTTCCTCGGTGGGTGTGAAAGGATCATATTTCCACGCCGACACATCCCCGGTGGGGACCACGTCGGTGTGGCCGGCAAAGGCAAATACCGGCCCTTGCGTGCCGCGCCGCGCCCACAGGTTGCGCACTTCCTCGAACCACAGGGTTTCGCACTGGAAGCCGAGCGCTTCCAGTTTTTCAATCATCCAGTCCTGACAGCCTTCGTCCTCAGGGGTAACGGAAGCGCGGCGGATGAGTTCTTTGGTGTAATCGAGGGTGCGGGACATGAAATCAGCTCCAAGCCTCAAGCGACAAGCTGCAAGCTCACAGACCGGGAAGGCCTGCTTGTCGCTCGCAGCTTGTCGCTTGTAGCTGTCTTTAGTTGTGCTTGTGCAGGTCTTCGTTCAGGGCGACGGCGCTCTTGTTGGTCAGGCACTGCACCGCACCATTGGTGGTGTTGCGGCGGAACAGCAGGTCGGACTGGCCGGCCAGGTCACGAGCCTTGACGGTGTTGACGATCTCGCCCTTGTCGTCCAGCAACTGCACCTTGGAACCGGAGGTGATGTACAGGCCGGCTTCGATGGTGCAGCGGTCGCCCAGCGGGATGCCGGTGCCGGCGTTAGCGCCCAGCAGGCAGCCTTCGCCCAGGGAAATGATGATGTTGCCACCGCCGGACAGGGTGCCCATGGTGGAAGCACCACCGCCGATGTCGGAGCCCTTGCCCACGAAGACGCCAGCCGAGATGCGGCCTTCGATCATGCCCGGGCCTTCGGTGCCGGCGTTAAAGTTGATAAAGCCTTCATGCATGATGGTGGTGCCTTCGCCCACATAGGCGCCCAGACGGACGCGAGCGGTGTCGGCAATACGCACGCCCTTGGGCACCACGTAGTCGGTCATCTTGGGGAACTTGTCCACGCTGTTCACTTCCAGCACCTTGCCATTCAAGCGGGCCAGCAGCTGACGTTCGGGCAGTTCGTCCAGGTCCACGGCACCTTCGTTGGTCCAGGCCACGTTGGGCAGCAGCGGGAACATGCCGGACAGGTTGACGCCGTGGGGCTTCACCAGGCGATGAGAGATCAGCTGCAGCTTCAGGTAGGCTTCCGGTGTGGACGCCGGCTCCGCATCGGTTTCCAGTACGGTGAGAACCACCGGGCGATCGGATTCCTGGAAAGCTACCGCGTAGCTGGCTTCATGCTCGAAACCGGCTTCACGCCATTCGCGGGCAATGTGCTGCACCTGGCGGTGCGTCAGTTCAATGGCAGCATTACCCCCTTCATAGCCCAGTTCTTCGCGAATGACTTCGACCAGTTTGTCATTCGGGTTGATAGCCGGGTCCGGGAAAAAGACTTCCAGCCAGTTGTCGTTGCGGTTCTTGGTGCCGCAGCCCAGGGCGATGGCGAAAAAGTTGCTCATGGTGTCCTCTCTTCAATGCGTCGGACGTCAGGCGTCTGACGTTTCTTAATTCAAAGTGTCTTTCCACTCGTCGGCCTTGAAACCGGCGAGGATGAAATGGTCGTTCTGCAGGATCGGGCGCTTGATGATGGACGGATTCTCCGTCGCCACGGTAATCGCCTTTTCCGTGTTCATGGATTCTTGTACGGCATCATCCAGCTTTTTCCAGGTGGTGCCGCGTTTGTTGATCACGGTTTCCCAGCCCAGCGCTTCCAGCCACTGACGAAGACGTTGCTCGGGCACGCCTTCCTTCTTGTAGTCATGGAAGTGATAGACGATGCCGTTGTCATCCAGCCACTTCATGGCTTTCTTCATGGTATCGCAGTTCTTGATACCGAAGATGGTCAGTTCCATGTGGTTTCCTCTTCGAGCTACAAGCTACAAGCTACAAGCCTCAACGCGGGATG
The DNA here is from genome assembly GCF_051117345.1 of Alcanivorax sp. Taxonomy (GTDB): domain Bacteria; phylum Pseudomonadota; class Gammaproteobacteria; order Pseudomonadales; family Alcanivoracaceae; genus Alcanivorax. Next base: position 2,169 of record NZ_JBNPEC010000004.1, on the reverse strand, counting down.
TGTCGTAGCGCGCTTCAGCCTTATCGCCGCGTATTTGTGCGCGGGCAGAGAGCTTCAGGTTGAAGCCATCGTGATCCGTGTTGCAGCTTGAAGCTTGTGGCTTGTAGCTGCTTTTTACAGCGTATCCAGCAACGCCTTGATCCGTTTCGCCCCTTCCACACATTCCTCCAGCGGTGCCACCAGCGCCATGCGTACCCGGTTTTTGCCCGGGTTCTTGCCATTCACAGTCCGTGACAGGTAGCGCCCGGGCAGTACGGTGACATTTTGCTCCGCTTGCAGGCGCTGGGCGAATTCCTCATCGGAAATCGGTGTCTTCGGCCACAGGTAAAAGCCGGCAGCCGGGGCGGATACCTTAAGTGGGCCGCCGAGAATGTCCAGTACCGCGTCGAACTTTTCCCGGTAGAGGACGCGGTTTTTTTCCACGTGGGTTTCATCATTCCAGGCAGCGATGCTGGCCAGCTGGTGGTGAATAGGCATGGCGCAGCCGTGATAGGTGCGGTAGCGCAGGAAGCCCTTGAGGATTTCGCTGTCACCGGCCACGAAACCGGAGCGCAGCCCTGGCAGGTTGGAACGCTTGGATAGGGAGTGGAAGACCACACAGCGGCGATAGTCGTCCCGGCCCAATTCCGCACAGGCCTGAAGCAGGCCGGCGGGAGGTTTGTCCCGGTAGATTTCCGAATAGCACTCGTCCGAGGCGATCACGAAATCGTACTTGTCGGCCAGCTGGATCAGAGCCTTGAGCTGGGCCTTGGTGAGCGTGGCGCCGGTGGGATTGCCGGGGGTGCAGATAAACAGCAGCTGGGTACGAATCCAGGTGTCTTCGCTGACCGCGTCGAAATCCGGTTGCAGGCCGGTGCTGTCGGTGCAGGGCAGGTACATGGGCTCGCCGCCGGCCAGCAGGGTGGCGCCTTCATAGATCTGGTAGAAGGGGTTGGGCATCAGCACCAGTGGCTGACGCTGGCGGTCGATGACGGCCTGTGTGAAGGCAAACAGGGCCTCCCGGGTGCCGTTCACCGGTAGCACCTGGCTGGCGGCATCCACGCTGTTGAGGTGGAAGCGGCGCTTGAGCCAGGCGGCAATGGCCTCGCTCAGCTCCGGAATGCCGGCGGTGGTCGGGTAGCGCGACAGCAGGGCGGTGTTGTCGCCCAGTACCTGTTGCACAAAGTCCGGCGAAGGATGCTTGGGTTCGCCAATGGACAAGGCAATGGGTGACTTGTCCGAGGCGGGCAAATCCTTGAACAGAAGTTTCAGTTTTTCAAACGGGTAAGGGTGCAACCGTTCCAGATCTGGATTCATAAGGTCAGGAGTTTCCGTTGTTCTTGTCGTCGAGTTCTTTGATGAGGGTTTCCTGCAGCTCCTGACACAGGGCCGGGTCGGAAACCGGATCGCCATCGAGATCGGTAATAAAGAAGACGTCTTCCACGCGCTCGCCGAGGGTAGCAATGCGGGCATTCTGCACCAGCACCTCGAAGCGCATGAAAATGCGACCGATATGGGCAAGCAGGCCGGGGCGATCCAGGGTCTGGATATCCACGGCGGTGCGGTCGTTGACGATATCGTTGCTGATCAGTACCTGGGTGGGCACATCGAAATGCTTGTGTCGGCGGGGCATGCGTCGACTCACCGTGGAGGAGAACCGTTCCGGATGCTTCAGGGTCTCGGTGAGTGTTTTGCGGATCTGTTCGATGCGCGGCCAGTCCTCGCCAATGGGGGTGCCGTTTTCGTCCAGAACGATATAGGTATCCAGGCTGAAGCCGTCGGCACTGGTAATGATGCGCGCGTCCATGATGGTCAGGCCCAGGGTGTCCAGGGCGTTCACCGTGGCGCTGAACAGGTTGCGGGTATCCGGGGTGTAGATAAAGATCTGCGAGCCGCCGGCCAGCACACTCTGACTGGATTCGCGGATCAGCACCAGCGGGTCTTCCGGATCATCCCGATCCAGTAGCGCTTCGGTGTGCCAGGAGATGTCCCGGGGGGTTTCGCGCAGGAAATATTCGTCGCCGATGTTCGCCCATAGGGATTCGATCGCTTTGGGGTCATGGTCTCGCTCGGCAAGCATTTTCATTGCCGCATCGCGGGTTTCGTCGATCCAGTCCTGTTTTTCCACCGGGTTGTTGAGACCCCGGCGCAGGGCGCGCTTGGTTTCCGTGTAGAGCTGACGCAACAGGG
>NZ_JBNPEC010000187.1:0-7903 GCF_051117345.1 Alcanivorax sp. | reverse complement strand
CATCTGCCCCAGGGTGGAAGGCCGGGTCAGACGCTGCTTCAAATCGCTGTATTCGGACAACCGCACCAGGGCATGACGCATATAGGACAGGGAATATTCCAGGCGCCGCCAGGTCCACAGCGGATAGCCCATCAATGCCGCCGCCATGGCCCCGGATGGCGGGAACCACAGCCGCAACACGATCAACACCACCATGCTTGTCAGCAGACAGAGCAGAATCACCCCGGCCACCAGCGGAATACTCCAGCGCGGCAGCACATAGGGCAGTAATAGCGGCGCCAACAGCGCCAGCACGGACCCCAGCACCAGCACACTGCTCATGGGCAGCTCCCGGATCAGCCGATCCGAGCGCAGGGCATCCAGCAGATTGGCGTTGACCTCCACCCCGGCCATCAACTCACCCTGGTTGGCCATGGGCGTGGGCAACATGTCACCCAGGCCGGCAGCGGTGGCACCAATCAGCACGATCTTGTCGCGGACCAGCTGTTCCGGAATCAGGTTATTCAGCAACTCCACTGCGGACACCTGCGGGTAGCTGTTGGGGCCGCTGACAAAGGGCACATAACGGTGGTAGCGACGCACATTGGCCAGCCCGGAAAACTCCTCGCCCTTGTTGGCCGGGAAGGTATTCTCCGGGAGCATTCCCTCCTGGATCAGCAGGGTCTGGGTGATATGCGGCCACCAGGCCTGACCGATACCCGAGCGCATGTAAACGGAACGAGCCACACCATCGCTGTCCAGCTCCAGGTCCACGTGCCCTAACCCGGCTGCGGCACGAGCGAACGGTGCGTAAGGCAAGACTTCGATGAGCTGGCCACCGGCGCGCAGTTGCTCCACGTGCACCGGCAGGTAGACATGGCCATTGGCCGCCATGGCCTGCACCAGGGCCAGATCGGAATCCGGGTTGTTGCGGTCCGGCTCGGACAGGATCAGGTCCACCAGTATCGCCCGTGCTCCCATCTCGGTGAGACGGTTGATCAGCTGGGCATGGACCTTGCGATCCCAGGGCCAGCGGCCGATTTCCCGCAGGCTGTATTCGTCAATACCGACGATGACCAGATCCGGGGACGGGTCGTCCGGGAGAGTTTTGAGAAGGTTGTCGTAGATGTAGCGGTCGATGAAGGACAAGGCCCCGCTGATACTCAGCAGGGCGCAGAGGCCGACCACCAGAAACAGCACAGAAATGTGTTCAGCCAGATAGCGACGCTGATAGGCATTCAGGCGCGACCGCATCCGTTACAGCGCCAGCAACAACGCGGCCCCGCCCAGAAAGACCCACAGGTCCCATTTTGACTCTTTTTCCGGCTCCACCGGCGGCGCGGGCTCAATGGAGAAATTGGTCCAGCTTTCGTGGCCACGCAGGCCGTTTTCATCCACCGCACGCACCAGCAGACGGTACTCGCCTACCGGCAGATCCTGTTGCCAGTGACCGGCCTGCAAGGACGCCTGGCCCAACAACAACTGATCCTGCTGGCGATACCACTCCAGCCAGTAACTGGCCGCACTCGCCTGAGTGGGCCACGCCGCCGTCACATCCTCATGGGTCACTGTCAGCTCCACCGCTGGGGCAGGCAACAGAGGTACCGGCTCGATGGGCGGCTGGTCGAGCCGGGCCAGAGTGGCGAAACCGGCTTGCACATCACGGCGGGTTCCCCGGGCACTGACATCCACCCGACCCTCCACCACTTCGTTGCGCGTGGTTTCGCCGGCGTCCACGCTGACGTAGTACTCGGTACCACGCACCGCCGCCACCGCGCCCGGGGTGAAGACCTTGAAGGTACGATCGTCGTTACTGGCCGGGGTGACCGTGTTGCGAATATTACCGCGCTGCAGACGCAGTTCGGTCTGCTCGCCCTGTTGATCCAGAAAGCGTCGATAGCGATTTACCACCAGCAGGCTGGAGGGCTTGATCACCACCTCAGACTGGTCGGCAAACTGTAACCGGGCACTGGCCCCGGCAGCGGTTTCCAGCGCATCGCCAAAAGCCACCGTCTCGCCACTCCGCACCCGGCGGGCCTCGCCTCCACCGGCGGGGTACAGCATCACCTCGCCGGTCACCGCCATTATTCGCGCAGGAATCGGCTTTTCCTTCAACCAGGAGATTGGCACCAGCAGGCTTTGTCCGGGACTGATGCTATGAGGATTTTTCAGAGAATTATGGCTGGCCAGATCCCGCCAGCATGCCGCCGGCTCCTGGGCAAACTGCTGGCAGACCTTCCACAGGGTATCCCCGGGACGCAAGGTATAATGCCAGTCGTCGGATGCTGCTGCGGCAGTCGTCAGTCCCAGCAGCAGGGCTGCACACAACCAGACCCTCATAGCTATTCCTCAATCGGCTCCAGACGGTAACCATGCTGGTAAACCGTCTTGATGCGGTAACCCTGCTCCGGGCGTATCTGCAGGCTGCGACGGATGCGGCTGATATGCACATCCACAGTACGAGATTCGATCGGAGTCATGATACCCCAGACCTTTTCCAGCAGGTGGGCCCGACTCATCAGCTTGCCCACATTCTGGAACAGATAGCTGGCAAGCTCATAATCCTTGTCGGTCAGTTTCACCGGCTCGTCTGCCAGCAGAATCTGCCGCCGCGACCGGTCCACCGTCCAGGGCCCCACCGTCAGAGCCGTTTCATCATCCATATCCGATACCCCCGCCCGGCGCCCTAACGCGGCTATCCGGGCCAGCAATTCCGCTTGCTTGGTAGGCTTGACCATATAATCGTCCGCGCCCTGGGTGAGTGCGCCCACAATGGAGGACTCATCGTCCCGCTGGGTGGCAAACAGCACCGGGGTGCGGTTGCCGCTGGCCCGAACTTCCTCCAGCACGGCGTAGCCATTCATATCCGGCACTTCCCAATCGAGTACCAGAATGTCGAAGGTGTCGCGCCGCAGCAGGGACATGAACTCGCGCCCGCTGGCCAGGTGAATACAGTTATGGCCCGCTTCCTTAAGCCAGTGAGTGACAAGCTCAGCCTGAGCCATGTCATCTTCCAGATAAGCAATGCGCACAGTTTTCTCCATACAGTTGGCGGCCAACATCTGTCCGCAGAGGGTACCGATTTATCGGGGGATTCATGGGAAAAGATTGTAAAATGGACGGCACCCGCGTGCGAGCCCAAACTCATCATCAAGCCGGCGATGCGGTCAGCTTGAGGCCGATAATGCCGACCACCACCAACCCCATGAAGGCCAACCGAGACAGGCTGGCCGGATCCTTGAAGAACAGAATGCCCAACACAGTAATACCCACAGCCCCCAGGCCGGTCCAGACCGCATAGGCGGTACCCACCGGAATCCCTTTCATGGCATAGGACAGCATCAGCATGTTCAGCGCGGTGAGCACCAGCGCCGTGCCGATGGACGCCACCCCTGGCTGCACCTGAATCCACTTGAGGCTCATGGCCCAGGCGATTTCCACGATCACTGCCAGTAATAGCACAATCCAGTACAGGTTCATCCTGCTTCCTCCGATACGCTTGTCTGGTCACAGACACGGGCTCGTAAGGAAAGACAGCACTGCCGGAAACCCGAAAGAGGCAGACTGCCGCGTAAGCGGGCAGATTATAAGCATCTGCGCCCACAATGCATCCCATCCATGGACGCCAACGCCACAACCGGCTATCATTCGCGCCCGTTGAACCCCAAGTTCTTCATCCGCAGACTGCCGGAACTGACCGACATCATTCGGCCGTCTGCAACAAGTTTTGCGCCCGTAGCTCAGCTGGATAGAGCGTTGCCCTCCGGAGGCAAAGGTCAGAGGTTCGAATCCTCTCGGGCGTGCCAAATAGCCAAACAGAAAAGGGCCACCCCCTCGGGGTGGCCCTTTTCGTTTATGGCCTTGAGGCGCCTGCTGCGCACCGACGCCCGCCATGCTGACGGCGCCCACCACCTTTTCCCGCTACCTGGCCTTTCGGTATTCCCCCGGGGAGCAGTTCTTCCAGCGACGAAAGGCACGGACAAACCCGCCCGCATCGGTATAGCCAAGATGGATGGCCAGCTCATCAATTTTCATTTCCGTATTTTCCAGGAACTGAAGCGCAAGCTGCTGGCGCTCTTCTTCAACAATTTCCCGGTAACTGGTTCCCTCCTGCTCCAGCTTCCGACGCAGGCTTCGCGGAGAAAGCGCCAGCTCACCGGCCATATCATTCAGACTGGCGCCCAGCCCCATGTCACCCAGCAGCTTCTGACGCACTCTGCCGCCCAGACCGGATGCATCGATTCTCTGCATGCGCACACGGCATTGCTCTTCCAGCAAGCGAACCAGCTCCGGGTCATAGCTGGAAAATGGCCGTTCGGCTTCATCACGGCTTACCGTAATACTGTTTCTTTTGCCGTTGAAGACCGGCCTGATGCCACACACCGTTTCGATATAATCCGCGCTCACGCCGGGCCGCGTGGCAAATGCTATTTTCTTGAAGCCGACACTGGAAAATGACAATTCCTTGACCAGGTTAATGGTCGTTGCCATATCCCGCTCGAGAAGAAACTGGCGAAGATGAGGTGCTATCTGGTCGGGATCGAGGCTGACACCAAAGTCCTCTCCCTCATCAATCAGGGAAAAACCACAGTAGGCCGTACTAAGCGGCAAATAACGCAGTCCCATGCGCACCGCATCACCGAGCGTCTTGCTGGTTCTCATTGCAAAGCCCCAGACACCAAACGTGGCCAGGCTATATTGCAACCCCAGCTCGAACCCTAAATTAGCCCCATCGGGAAGCGCCAGCATAATGTTTTCGATCAGGCGCATTTCCTGATCGCGCGTGACAAACCCCTCACCTCCGGACAGCGCTTTTTCGGATATCCCCGTACCCAGAAGACAAGCGTTTTTATCTACGCCATGACGCTGTGAAAAATTGATCATGACCTGGCTGACCACCACAGGATGAAGCTGCTCTTCATTGTTATTCATTGCATATCACAGACAGCGTAATGATTGATAAAAAACGATAATGGCCACTGATTCACCGTGAATGGCCACTGCGGCTATTCAGCGCCTTACCCGCAAAGCGTACTTTCCTTACTGGATATTACCCAGAGGCAACGCAACGATGGACAAGGCAGCACTGAACAAACAGGCAATCACTTGCGCCAAACACTATATGGGCAAAGTAGCATGGCCCACAATTGCCCTGACTGTGGCGGTAGTAAGCGCCTTCGTGGGTTGCCTGGCACTGTTTGCCGCCGGCGCGTTATCGCCGCTGGCGGCCTTTCTTGCCTACGCGGTGCTTACCTATATGTCCTACACCCCGCTTCATGAGGCAGCACACGGCAATATTCACGGCCAGAATGACAAGCTTAAATGGATCAATGATCTGTGCGGCTATCTGGTAGCGCCTATTATTGCTGTTCCCTACGCTTCACACCGTATTGAGCATTTCACTCACCACCGCTATACCAACCAGCCCGACAAGGACCCGGATTTCATTGTCAGTGCAATGAGCAAAGGGCCGTTTTCTTTTTTAGTAAGCGGCTTCAGGTTCCTATGGACGCAGAACAGCTTTTTCCTTAAACACGGATGGGCCTCCGCGTCGACCCGGGAGCGAGCTATTTATTGCGCAGAGCTTGTCGTTTCCATTGGCTGGCGTGCGGCATTTCTGATCCTGGTTGATCAACCAGGCGCACTACTTGTGGTGATTCTGGGGCATTTCGCTGGCGGATATTTCACTGCTTACTGGTTTGCCTATCGTCCCCATCACCCCTACAAGAATACGGAACGCTATCGCAACACGAATAGCCTGATCATGCCTTTCTGGATGAAGCCGCTGGAATGGTTCTGGCTTGGACAGAACCTGCATTCCATCCACCACCTTTTCCCGCGCGTGCCTTTCTACCAATACCACGCCCTGCACCGCGACATTGAGCCCATCCTCCAGCAACAAGGGACACCGATTGTCGGCATCTTCTCTCGCTCACCGGTAGCCCCTCTTGGTAGTAAGACTCAGGATTGACCGACAAACGCCTGACCCCAACAGCACCTCCCTGAGAGTTGCTCTGCTGCCTGACTAAACGGGATAGCGGCCCAACAACGGAATTAAGGGCCGCAACCCTCCCCTACCTGAGTCCCTCAACACCAGCACCCTCACGACCACTTTATCAATGCCAAAGCCTGCTGGCCTGGCCGTCAGAGACAATCGAGCAGAAGGTAAACACGTAACTCATTACCGAATCACCTTCACAACAATAAACACCATGTTTCCCGAATGATGTCGCTTTTATCCCGTTTTTTCGCCGATGTTGGCGATATACAACCTGTAATAATTTGTGTCCGAATGTTAACTTGTGCGCGCAAAAAACAACTCGGGAAAGCTATCATGAAGTATTCGCACAACGCCCTGCTGGCAGCAGCCATTGCCGCCGCGTCCAGCCAGGCCCTGGCCAATGGCCTGGCCCTCAACGAACAAAGCGCCAGCAGCGCCGGCTCCGCCTACGCCGGCCGCGCCTCCAGCGCCGCCAACGCCAGCACCCTGTATGGCAACCCGGCCGGCATGAGCCGTCTGAAGCGCGCCGAGATCAGCGGCGGGCTGGCCTTTATCGACGCCAGCACCGACATCCGCGACCCCCAGGGGAAACTGGGCCAGGGCGGCAGCAACGACGGTGACATGGTGCCCTTCACCACCATTCCGTTCGGCTACTACGTCACCCCGCTCAACAACAATTGGCATGCCGGCATCGGCGTGTACGCGCCTTTTGGCGTTATCAGTGATTACGAGGATGGCTGGCAAGGCCGCTACAACGGCCTGAAAAGCGAAGTGCAGGTGGTAACCATCCAGCCCACCCTGAGCTACGCCTTCACCGACAAGGTATCCGTAGGCTTTGGCCCCACCTTCAACCGCATCGACGGCGCCCTGAGCAGCAATGTGCCCAACGCTGCCGTGCCCGGCCCGATCCCCGGCAGCGGCGACGCCGAGGTGGATATCGAAGGCGACGATCTGGCTGTGGGCTATACCCTGGGCCTGCTGGTAGCAGTGAACGACCGGCTGGACTGGGGCCTGACCTATCACTCCAAGACCGATTACACCCTGGAAGGTCACACCAAGGTCAGTGGCGCCAACGGCATGCTGGGCCCGATTCCGCCCAACCCGATGATCCCCACCGGCCTGCCCGGCCTGAATGGCAGCTACGATGCGGAGCTGGACATCACCATGCCGGAATCCGTGGATACCTCCGTCAGCTTCCAGGCCACCGATAAACTGACCCTGAACCTAGGGACCACCTGGACCCGCTGGAGCCGCCTGAGAGGCATTGAAGTGAACAACAGCGGCGTACACCCGGCCTACGCGGGCAGTTTCGCCACCATTTCCGAAGAGCTGAAATGGGAAGACACCTGGGCCGTTGCCTTCGGCGGCGCCTACCAGCTGAACCCGCAATGGGTGGTGCGTGCTGGCTACGCCCGGGACAACTCGCCCACCAACGATGCCCACCGCACCGTGCGGATTCCGGTCAGCGACCGCGACATCTTCACCCTGGGCGCCGGCTGGAGCCCCACCGCCTACCTGACCATCGATGCGGCCTACGCCTATCTACAAGAGAAGAAGGGCAAAGTGGATCAGTCCAGCTACCGCGCGGAGTTCGAAAACAGCGCCCATGGCCTGAGCCTGCAGGCGACCTACCGCTCCTGACCCGAGCGTCTTCCCAACAAAAAAGGGCCGGATATTCCGGCACTTTTTTTATCCACGCGCATCCGTTAAGTGGCTGAGTCCGAGGCAATCGCATCGGCTTCCCGCTCGGTGTCGGTGAGATGCTTGGGGTCGCCCTCAGCGACCTTGCCGACCCACAGCGGATGGGGCTCCGCCTGACGTATCCGCTGGCGAAACTGGCGGCGCACCACCCAACGCCAGGCCGCCACCACCCGCAACACCCGATACACCATCCGATGATCCGCATCCAACCAGGCATGCGCA
>NZ_JBNPEC010000128.1:0-7923 GCF_051117345.1 Alcanivorax sp. | reverse complement strand
TCGTCATTCATTGCCTCGTGTCAAATCAGCCACCATGGGATAGGGAGCCTCTGAACAACTCCTTGCGTGCTCAGCGTGACCTGAAGGGTGCAGCTGTTGTGTTTTGTCGCGACGGGCAGGGTGGTTCCCTTTCCTAGCGACAAAACGCAGCAGATGGGCCCTTCAGGCCGCGCCCTCCGGGTCTTCCAGGCTGGCCCGCACTCGTTGTTGCAATGTCTCGATGGGTGGACACACACCTTCAACATTGCGCCTAGATTGCGAGCCAGCCTGAAAGACTGAGCACGCAAGGAGTTGTTCAGAGGCTCCAGGACCCCGGTCCAAGTATGAATAGGCCTGTGCTTCCTTTATAATGCGCCCCGTCCGGGACCCCTGACCCATGGCGGAATTCGCCATTGCTCAGTGGCTCCCCAGGTTTCAGCCCCTTAAGTTCTCCCGAATTCAAGCTAGGAGATTGTTAATGAAAGCACCCGTACGCGTAGCCGTTACCGGCGCCGCTGGCCAAATCAGCTATTCCCTGCTGTTCCGTATCGCCTCCGGCGACATGCTCGGCAAAGACCAGCCCATTATTCTGCAACTGCTGGAAATCACCCCGGCCATGGAAGCCCTGAAGGGCGTTATCATGGAACTGGAAGATGGTGCATTCCCGCTGGTCGCCGGCATTGTTGGCACCGACGATGCCAACGTGGCCTTCAAGGACGCCAACTACGCGTTGCTGGTTGGTGCTCGTCCGCGTGGTCCTGGCATGGAGCGTAAAGATCTGCTGGAAGCCAATGCAGCAATCTTCTCAGCCCAGGGTAAAGCCATCAACGACAACGCCAGCAAGGACATCAAGGTGCTGGTTGTCGGTAACCCGGCCAACACCAATGCCCTGATTGCCCAGCGCAATGCGCCGGACATCAACCCGCGTCAGTTTACTGCCATGACCCGCCTGGACCACAACCGTGGCATGGCGCAACTGGCCAACAAACTGGGCAAGACGGTCAACGACATCACCAAGATGACCATCTGGGGCAACCACTCTTCCACCCAGTACCCGGACCTGCACCACTGCGAAGTGGACGGCAAGGTCGCCATCGACCAGGTTGAGCAAGACTGGTACGAAGGCACCTACATCCCGGAAGTTCAGCAACGTGGTGCCGCCATCATCAAGGCCCGCGGCGCGTCCTCTGCGGCTTCCGCTGGCTCCGCAGCTGTTGATCACATGCGTTCCTGGGCCCTCGGCACTGCCGACGGTGACTGGGTGTCCATGGGCATCTACAGCGACGGTTCCTACGGCATCCAGGAAGGCCTGATCTACTCCTTCCCCTGCACCTGCAAGGATGGCGACTGGAGCATCGTTCAGGGTCTGGAAGTGAACGATTTCTCCCGTGGCAAGATGGAAGCCACCGAGAAGGAACTGGCGGAAGAACGTGACGCTGTTTCCCACCTGCTGCCGTAAGGTTTCGCAGGCATAAAAAAGGGGCTCTTCGGAGCCCTTTTTTTATGGTCGATATACGCTGTTGCTCAGTAGTCGTAGTCGTACTGCATTTCAGAAGCTGCCTGGGCACGCTCCACATATTGATTGTAGGCCGGCACGGCCACTGCCATCAGTACACCGATATAACCCACGAACAACACTGCCACCACAACAAAAGCCGCTATCACACCACCGCTGTTGGCAACCGGCTTGGGCCCAAACTTGTTCGGTCCCTTGGTGCCCGGCATGAAGATCAACAACAGCCCCATGATCAGGTTGACGATGGGAACCAGAAACAGCAGCACAAACCAGCCGCTGGCATTGATGTCATTCAAGCGGCGGATCGCGTAGATCACCGTCATCACCAGAATAAACAGCATCACTACCATGGCCAGCAAGCCCAGCAGCATGGTGGCCCCGGAATTGGCAGAAGCGCTGTCAAAGCCGCCCATAATCGCGGCAAAAATGCCTCCTACGACCGCTATCGCCAGATAGGACAGCATGGTCAGACCAAAGGCATAGACCACATAGCGCATCCGTCCAATACGGCCTGAGGCAGCAAAGAACTTCGGTTGGTAGCGTTCATCAACATTCGCGGACACGTCCGCCGATGGAGCCTGATAAGGCTGGTTCATGGTTCCCCCCTCGGGATTATTACCAATAAGATTACAGGGTGTGCCGACGGCTGAAATCATCCATGGCACGCAACAGGTCTCGACGGCTGATCTGCCCCACCAGACGGCCTCCATCAAGCACCGGCAAGCGGCGGCGATGATCCGCCAGGAACACTTCCGCCACATCAAGAATGGAGGTCTCCCCCGTCACCGTCTGCAGATCCACACTCATGTATTCCTTTACCGGCCCGATTTCGGTGCCGTGATAGCTGGCTTCCAGCGCACCTTTCAAACAATCAGATTCGGAAAATACACCCACCAGGCGACCACTTTCATCGACCACCGGCGCCCCGGAAATCTTGTGTTCCAGGAAAACACGGATGGCTTCATTAACGGACATTTCCGGAGGGATCGTAACCAGACGGCGGGTCATATAGTCCGCCACTTTAATGGACTTGAGCATAATGGCTTCCCTGTTATAGGCGACCAACGGGCCGACTTCTTCTGCCTGACGCTCCCGTCATAGGGTGGCGCAACCAAACTCCTTTATATCAGAAAACAGCTATAAGACCACCGCATTCCAGCCCCTGTGGGCATAAGACGAGCGGCTGTGGCCAAAGCAACTATTATAGGAGTAATTTTGCAGAAAAAATAAAAGCCTATAAGGAAGATACAATGGACTGTAGAAAAGAGGATTTAACGACCTGTATTAGATTTCGTAGTGACCGTTTTTTCACTGAAGGTAGTCGTTGGTACTTCGCCACAAGGGAAAATACCGTCGAAGGCCCCTTTAGCAGCCGCGAAGAAGCAGAAAATGGCCTGATGCTTTACTTGAGAGACATTCAGGCCAAAGAAAGCTTCGGCCTGAAGCCGGCGCGGGTATCCGGCAGCAAATTACAGTAAAGCCTTCGGCGCAGTAATAATGCCGTTGTTATCCGCGTAGATATAATCTCCCGGGTGGAACGTAACGCCACCAAAAGTGATGTCGATATTGAGCTGCCCTTCATCGCGGCGCACGGATTTGATCGGCACACAGCCCAGAGTGACGACACCGATATCCAGCTTGGCCAGCTCGTCCACATCCCGGCAGGCGCCATAGATGATCACCCCTTCCCAGCCATTCTTGACCGCGTTCTCGGCGATCATGTCACCGATCAGGGCATTGCGCAGGCTACCGCCACCGTCGACCACCAGCACTTTCCCTTTGCCGTCAGTGCCCAGGTGTTCCTTGACGCGGCTGTTGTCCTCGAAGCATTTCACTGTCACGACTTCCCCACCAAAGGCACTGCGTCCACCGTAACTGAACCAGTTATAGCCGGTTACCACAGACACGCTGTCGGCATTGTCATCACAGAGATCGCAGGTCACAAAGGTCATACTGACTCCTTAAAACAGTGGTAAGAAAGGTGCTCCAGAGTGGCGGGGACAGTCGCGCCGTTACACCCACCTGCCCTACTCGCCTTTCACTTCTCGTTGGTTGCGGAACTTGCCGGCAAACACCAGAAAATCCCGGTAGCGTAGTTTGTAGAGGCCGGTCTGCGGCCCCTCCAGGGCCATGCCTACCATGGCATCTGCCACCTTCTGGCTATCCACCGGCAGCCAATGGGCGTCGGTCCAGCGGGTTAACGGCTCGATCACGCGATTGAAGATATTGCCCCAGTCCTCCGCCGGCCGCCGGTCATTGCGCTGACCGCGCAGCAGGGAGGGCTGGAGGATGGCCAGTAACGGTAATTCCAGCTTGATCAGCGCTCTTTCCATCTGCCCCTTTACGCGAGCATAGAAAAACGGGGAGCGAGCATTGGCATTCACCGCTGATACCACCAGAAAACGCTGTACGCCGGCGCGCAGGGCCATTTGCCCGGCCAGTACCACCAGATCATGGTCCACATGGCGGAAGGCTTGCCGGGACCCGGCCTTCTTCATGGTCGTGCCGAGGCAGCAAAACACGTCATCTACCTGAAAATACGCCTGACAGCCTTCCATCTGATCCAGATCAACCACCTGAACATCCAGCTTGGGATGCTCTATAGACAAGGGCCGACGGCAAAGTACCCGTACCTGTTCGTACTCATCACTTTCCAGCAGATTGGCAAGACAGTCATTACCGACCAGTCCAGTGGCCCCCAGCAGCAAGGCTTTTCTTGTCATTCATCATCCTCATCAAGATCCGGCTCCGCCGGCAACCAGCGCCGCAGGACCGTTTCCAGTGCGTCCAGATGCACCGGTTTCGCCAGAAAATCATCCATTCCCGCCGCCAGACAACGCGCTTGCACGCCTTCCGCCGTATTGGCGGTAATCGCCACAACCGGAGTACGCGCACCATCATTCTGCTTTTCGCGGTCACGCAGCCGTCGGGTCACTTCAAAGCCGTCCATTTCCGGCATCATGCAATCCATCAGGATCAGATCGAAGCCTTCCTGGTCCACCAGGGCCAGTGCCGTTTCCCCATTACTGACGGTTTTCACCTGATAACCCAGCTTGCTCAACATGCCCCGGGTCACCAATTGGTTGACCTCATTATCTTCCACCAGCATCAACCGAAACTGCTTGCGCCGCTGGCGCTCCTCACGGGTCTGCATGGGCGCATCGCCAACCGGTTGCTGACGCTGCAGGCCCACCAGACGAGCCAGCGCATTGCGCAGACTGCGCCGATGGGCCGGACGCACCAGCACCACCAGTCCGTGTTTATCGATCAATTTCTGCACCGCCGGCGTACCGCGCTCTTCGATAGTCGCCAGCAACACCAGCCGTACCGGTCGCAGGGAAGGGTCCTCCAGCACGTTACGGCACAGGTTCAGAGCCAGTTCCGGACGCGTCCAGGTATCCACCAGCAGCAGGTCAAAATCGCTGTGCTCCCGGTGGCCGGCGCGCAGGGCCTGCAAGGCATGGTCATAGCCCTGGGCGGAAGAACACTGACAACCGAGCGTCTCGAGTTCTTCCTGCAGGCAGGCCACGGTACCGGAGGCGGCGCCCACTACCACGGCCTCGGCGCCATCCAGGGCACGTACCAGATCCTGGGCTTCGCGCATGTCCGGCTGCATCTGCACCGGTACCGTGAACCAGAAGGTGGAGCCCTCCCCCGGTACGCTCTCGGCGCCCAGCGTGCCGCCCATGGCATCAATCAGGCCCTTGCAGACCAGCAGGCCGAAGCCGGTATGACGGCTGCTATATACATCCTGGCCTTCTTCAATAAAACGATCCTGGAACAGGTGGCGCAGAGTCTCCGGATCCATGCCCGCACCCTGGTCACTGAGGCGTACCCGCAGAACACCGTTACTCTCGCTTTCGACAGTAAAGTCCACGTCGAGACGGATCTCGCCGTTATCACTGAATTTGATGGCATTGCTGAACAGGTTGTTGAGCACCTGCATGAGGCGCTCACGATCGCCACGAATGCGTTTGGGCAACAACCGGTCGATCACACAGGTAAGTTCCAACCCCGTGGTCTGAGCCATGGGCCCGAAGGCTTCCAGCGCCTGCTCAATGGCAGTGCGGAAATCAAAGAATTCGGAATTCAGGGTGACCCGCCGGGACAGGATGCGGGAATAATCGAGCACGTCATCAATCAGCGACAGCAGTAGCTTGCCGCTACGCCCGGCCACCTGCAGGTAATCCTTCTGCTCGTCATCCAGACGGGTATCTTCCAGCAGGGACATCATTCCCATCAGGGAATTCATCGGCGTGCGCAGTTCGTGGGCCAGGCGGTAAACGAGGCTGAGCTGCACCTCCGTGCTGCTGCGCACCGGCTGCTGATTACTGCTTTCGCCTCGCCCGCGGCGTTCGCGGGTCATGGCGTGCCAGAAGGTCTCGTACTGGCCGCGGTAAAGCCGGAACAGGTAGAACGCATAGATGCTGATCATGATGGCGATCACCCAATCGTGCAGCGACCCGGTGATCAGCAGTACCAGTACGGTGGGCAGGAACATCAGCACGATATACGCCTGGCGCACGCGCAGACCGGCCATCCAGGAGCTACCCAGTGCCGTGGTCACACCCACGTTATAAAGCAGTACCGCGAAGAAATTGAAACCGGAACCCAGTCGCCAGGCCAGCCAGGCCGGGAGGATCCCCCACAGCAAGGCATGCATGGCCAGACCGGCACCAAACAGCTTGCGCCAGCGTGCCGGCCCCGAGCCATAGAGGGCATCGAAACGGGCAACCAGCCATAGTCGATAGGCGGTGACCGCCAGAACGGCCCCGCCTCCGATGAGCGCTTCCAGTTCGAAACTCTGATAGACCTGCCCCCAGGCGAAAACCAGGGCATAAATCAGAAGGGCCGCCAAAACCCCCATCAGGGAATTCTTGGCGGCCCCGTAATCGACGCGCTTGAGAACCTTGCGATCTTTCTTGTATGACACCGTGTCGTGTTCCGTGGAACCTGATTGGACGTGTCGCGCTACGTTAGCACTGCTTTTCCGGGCTGGCTACTCCGCCGCGCACGATCCAGTGCAATCAGTAACGGTACAAAGAAGAAAAAATCCACAAACAGGGCCATGGCAATGGTAATCGCCGACAGCAGCCCCATGCTGGCATTGGGATAGAAGTGGCTGGTGCCAATAATCGCGAAATTGGCCACCAGCACCACGGAGGTGGCTACCAGGGCGACCCCCACTGTGCGAAAGGCATAATCCACCGCTTTCTCGGTATTCAGGCCCAGCTCCCGTTTGGCACGCACATACTTGCTGAGAAAGTGCACCGTATCGTCCACTACGATCCCCAGGGTCATACAGGCCACCACCGATACCGCCAGACCGATTTCGCCGTTGATCAGCCCCCAGAGACCAAATGCCATGGCCGCCGGCAGCAGGTTGGGAATCAGTGACAGCAGGCCATAGCGTACCGATCGCAGGGCAAAGATCAGCAGTACCGAGACACTGATCAGTGCAATCAGCGCCCCGCCCAGCATGCTTTCGATATTACGCATGGTGACCCGACCGAACAGGATATCCATGCCTGTCCCTTTGGTTTGCATGGTCGCGGGCCAGTTATCCTGCATCCACTGCTCAACCCGGCCATTGAAATCCAGCACCGGCTTTGAGCCGATGTTTTCCAGTACCACGATGGCGCGAGCCTGGCGTTTGTCGATATCCAATTGATCTTCCAGTCCAAGCCCCTGGGGTAGCGACAACTCGTACAACAGGGTGTACTGGGAAATCAGTTCCCGGGAATCCGGAATGCGATAGTAAGCAGGGTCACCGCCGTGCAAATCCCGGTTAAGGCGTTTGATCACATTGGTGTAGGAGGTGGCATAGACCACTTCGTCCTGTTGCTCCAGCCAGGTCATCAGATCATCAAGATGCTGAAGATACTCCGGCTCCATGGTGCCGCCGGACTCACCGGAGGGCACCGCATAATCAATACGGTGCATGCCGGTCATTTCCGCCATGGCAAAATCGTTGACCCGCCTTACCTCGAAGGTCTCGTCAAAATATTCGTTGAACACATCGTTGGTACGGTTAAGCCCCACGCTGGCCGTCAGCACCACGACGACAACCGACATGCCTGCCAACCAGCGTTTGTAATGACGGCTGAGATGGCCGGCCAGTGCGCTCATCCAGGGGGCATAATCACGTTGTCTGCCCGGCTCGATGCGGTGCGGCAACAGCATCACAAGGACCGGCAGCAACAACACAGAAAAGACAAAGGCCAACAGCACCCCGATCAGCACCACATTCCCCAGTGCGCGGAACGGTTGTGATTCGGAAAAATTGAGAATGGCAAAACCGATCGCCGTTGTCAGGCTGGTCAACCAGATTGGCTGCAGATTAATGCGCAGGCTTTCCAGCAACGCTGGCGTCTTGGCGGTACCCTGCAGACGCTCATGCCGATAGCTGGCAAGGAGGTGCACGGAAT